>NZ_JBIRBA010000046.1:0-44144 GCF_044326345.1 Actinomadura sp. 9N215
CCGGACGGGCGTAGCCGTCGAAGTTCATGGCGATCACGGAGGCGGCGTAGAGCAGCGCCAGGCCGCGGTAGACCGCCAGGGCCCGCCACAACGCGGCCTCCAGCCCCATCCCCCGATCGGCTCCCCCCGCCCCCGGGTCGGCTCCCCGCGTCCGCCGATCGGCTCCGCTCATCCGCCGTCGCTCAGCCAGAGTCGCTCAGTCCTCCGTCGTCCTCGACGGGCCGTACCGGCTTGCCGGCCAGCTCCGCCTTGACCTCGGCGGCGTACCGGTCGACGTACTCCTGGCCCGACAGCTCCCTGATCGCCTGCATGATCTCGTCGGTGATCTGGCGCAGGACGTCCCTGTCGTCCTCGCGCCCGTAGTACCGGGAGAAGTCCATCGGCTCGCCGAACCGGACGCCGGGCCGCACCCCGAGCCGCGGGTACGGCTTGCCCGGCGGCATCAGCTCGAACGTGTTGATCATCGCCATCGGGATCACCGGCACCCGCGACTTCAGCGCCAGCCGCGCCACCCCCGTCTTGCCCCGGTACAGCCGGTTGTCGGGCGCCCGGGTGCCCTCCGGGTAGATGCCGAGCAGCTTGCCCTCCGCGAGGATCCGCAGCCCCGTCTGCAGCGCCGCCTCCGCCGACGAGCCGCCCGTCCGGTCCACCGGCACGACCCCGACCCCGGTGAAGAACCCCTTGCTGATCAGCCCCTTGACCCCCTTGCCGGTGAAGTACTCGCCCTTGCCGATGAAGAAGATCGGACGCAGCAGCGGCAGCGGGCCGAAGAAGTGGTCGGCGAACGACAGGTGGTTGCTCACCAGCAGCGCGGGACCCCGCTTCGGGACGTTCCGCCGCCCCCGGTTCCGCGGCCACCACCCGAGGTACAGGATGGGCGAGAGAACGACCCTGAGCAGGATCCAGAACCAGAGCATGCGGGGACCTTCCTCGGACCGCGCGCCCGGGGCGACGGGCACGGCCGGTCCCTGGCCGACGGGGACGATGGGACATCTTCCCACTCCGTGTCCCACCGATCTACCGGCCGGTATGGCGCGGGACATGGAGGAACGAACCGGACAGCCCGTCCCGGCCGCCGGATGGCCGCCGCACGATGCCCGCGAGGCGCGGGAATGAACGTAGGCTCTGAGGCGTCAATCTCAATCGAGTGCGCCCTGGGGCTTGTCCCGGGCGGCGCAGCGAATACCGTGGGACACACGTTTCAGGGTGTCCGGGAGTGCCGCCGCGAGCCGGGGGCGCGACCGGACCCACATGTCGATGGGGGGCGGAGGCCGTCATGCCGGTGCCGTCGGTCACGCCGGAGTCGTCGAAGGAGCCGGCCCCGTGAATCGCCGTGGCAATGGACTGTCAGCGGACACCTACGCCCCACTGGTCGACCTCGCACCGCATCTCGCCGACGCGATGCTGGCGGCGCTGGGAGAGGCCGGGGTCGCGGCGTACGCGGCCTCGCCGTCCGACCTCGCCGACCTGGCCGACGTCGTCGAGCCCGCCGGTGAGACCGTCGCCGGCGACGTGCTCGACCGGCTGTACGTCGACGTCGACATGAAGCCCGCCGCCGAGGGCATCCTGCGCGCCCATCTCGCCCGGCTGCGCGACGCGTCCGCGCGCGGCTCGGACGGCGACCGTCCCGACGCGGGCGACCGTCCGGAGACCGGCGTCGCCGACCCTCCCGCGACCACCGACCCGGTCGACACGCGAAAGACGTCCGACTCGCGCGGCGCGGACGGCGGCGCGCCCGCCAAGGACGCGGACGGCGAGCGCGACGAGGACGCCATCTGGGCCGAGATCGTCGCCGGCTTCGACTCCACGCCCGACGGCGAGGACCCCTGGCCCGACGAGGAGAACGTCCGCGAGCCCGCCGATCCGCCGCAGGAGGGCGACGACCGCACCGGCCGCCTCCCCCGCGCCCGCGTGATCAAGGCCGCGGACACGCCCGAGTTCCCGCCGGACGCCGACGAGGAGGGCCACTACGTCCCGCCCCCTCCCCCGCCGCTGCCCAGCGCCGACCCGCTCACGAAGGGCGCCTGGATCGCGCTCATCGGCGGCCCCCTCTACCTCCTGATCACCGTCATCCTCGACTGGGACGTCCCCGGCTGGGCCGCGTTCCTCGCCGTCGCCGCCTTCATCGGCGGCTTCGTCACCCTCGTCCTGCGCATGGGCGACGAGCCCAGAGACCCCGACGACGGCGCGGTTGTCTAGGAAATCTCCAGCTCGGCGAGGACCGGCCGGTGGTCCGTGGCGGCCGGGTAGTCGGCCGTGATCGTCTCGTCGTCGGTGGGGACGCCGCAGGCGGTTATTTGGACGTTCTTGTCGGTGAAGACGGCGTCTATGCGGCGGCGGGGGTCGCGGGCGGAGAAGGTCAGCTCGTCGCCCCAGGGGGCGGCGGCGTAGGCGTCCTGGAAGTGGTCGGTGAGGAGGGTCCAGGACGGGCCGCCGGGCTCCTCGTTGACGTCCCCCGCGAGGACGACCGGGGACCGGTGGCGGGCGCGGGACCGGTCGAGGTGGGCGAGGATCTCGTGGACGTGCCGGAGCCGCGGCCCGTCCCGCAGGTCGAGGTGCGTGGACGCGGCGATGAGGCGGGCGCCGCCGATCTCCAGGACGGCGATCGCCAGCGCGCGGCGGTGCAGCTCCGGGTCGGGGGTGAGCAGGTGGAACTCGCGGGCCGCGCGGCGGACGTGCGGCGCGGCGAGGACGGCGAGCCCGCAGGCCCGCCGTCCCGCCGCGATGTCCAGGCCGCAGGCGCGGGCGAGGCGGCGGCGCTGGATCCGCCACGTCCAGAAGCGCGGGACCTCCTGCAGGCAGACGACGTCCGGGGCGAGCGCGCGGACGATCCGGGCCACGGCGGCGGGGTCGTCGCGCAGCGACCGGACGTTGTAGCTCAGCAGCCGGACGGACGGCACGGCTAGACGACGACGTCCTGCAGGGGCCGGACGCGGGCCAGGTCGGCGGCGCCGACGATGCCCGCCGCGGAGCCCAGCTCGGCGATGCGGATGTCGGGCAGCGGGCGGTGGCCGCGGCCCGTCAGCGCGTCCTCGAACGCGGCGCGGATCGGGTCGAGCAGCAGGTCGCCGGCGTCGGACAGGCCGCCGCCGATGATGAACGCGCCCGGGTCGAGGATGGCGCTGAGGTCGGCGAGGCCCTGGCCCGCCCAGTGCGCGATGGTGCGGAAGCACTCCAGGGCCGCCTTGTCGCCCTCGCGGGCGGCCTGCGACACCTCGGGTCCGCTGATGCCCTCCGGGCGTCCGTCGCCGAGTTCGAGGAGCCGTCCGGCCATCGCGGGCGCCACCCGGGCCAGGTCGCGGGCCTCGTGGACGAGGGCGTTGCCGCTGGCGTACTGCTCCCAGCAGCCGCGGTTGCCGCAGCCGCAGCGGCGGCCGTCCGGGACGACCCGGAAGTGACCCATCTCGGCGCCGATGCCGAACCGGCCCCGGTACAGCTCGCCGTTGATGATGATGCCGCCGCCGATGCCGGTGCCGAGGGCGACCAGGACGAGGAAGTTCTCGCCGCGCCCGGCGCCGAACCTGGCCTCGCCCCACGCGGTGGCGTTGCCGTCGTTCTCCACGACGACGGGCAGCCCGACCAGGCTCTCGACCTTCTCCTTGATCGGCTCCTCGCGCCAGGCCAGGTTCGGCGCGAACAGCACGTTGGAGCGGTCCTCGTCGACGAACCCGGCGGTGCCGAGGCCGACCGCCGACACCTCTTCGAACTTGCCCTTCAGCAGGTCGACGACCTCGGCGATGGTCTCGGCGGTCTCCTTGGGGTTGGTCGACGGGGTGGGCCGGCGAACCTTCTCCAGGATGGTTCCCCGGTCGTCGACGACCCCGGCGGCGACCTTCGTGCCGCCCACGTCCACGCCGATGGTCAGGGCCATGTACGCTTCCTCCTCCTCGCGCGGCACGGCTGGAGCCTCTACCGCACTACCCGATGTCGATGGGGTCGCCGCCGGTGGCGGCGGACCACGGCTCGCCCGTGCCGGGGCGGTCCGACCGCTCGGACCTACCCGCCCGCGGGCTCTCCGACGCCTCCGGCGGACGGTCCCGCCGCGCCCGGCCGGACGCGGCCTGGCCGGACCCGGTCTCGCCGGAAGCCGGTCGGCCGGACGCGGTCCGGTCGAAGGCGTCGGCGACGTCCAGCGCGGCGGCGAACAGCGACCGTCCCGCGTCGCGCAGGTGCCGGCCCACGTCGCCGCCCGACCGCCGCTTGATCGCGATCGCCCGGCAGATCGGGCAGTCGCGGCACTCGGGGGCGCCGGTGGCGATGGCCGGCCCGGGCGCGGGCGCCGCGGGGGCCGTCGCGCGGCTCCAGACGTCGCCGTCCGCGTCCCGGTCCCGGTGCGCGGCGGCGCCGCTTCCGGCTCCGCCGCCGACACGCCTGATCAGGGCGTCGAAGAGCTTGGCCGCCTCGTCGAGGACGTCGCCCGGCTGGTCGCTCATGAGTCCATCTTCCATCCGTCGTCGGCGTGAACGGTATCGCCTCCGCGGGGGTCAGCCCTCCACTCGGCGTTTGAGGCCCTTGAGCGCGGAGTCGATGATCCGCTTCTCGCCCTTGCGCTTCACCATGCCGATCAGCGGGAGCCGGACGTCCACGGCGAGCTCGTAGGTCACCTCGGTGGAGCCGTCCCGCTCGTCCAGGGTGTACGAGCCGTACAGGTCGGTGACGACCGAGCCGCGCTCCACCAGCTCCCACGACACCTTGTCATCGCCCGACCAGGTGTAGGCGAGGCCTATGGTGTCGATGAAGACCCCGCCGTCGAACGACAGCTTCGCGCGGGTGGCGCGGCCGTCCTCGCCGGTCTCCTGCACGGTGAAGCCGCGGATGCCGCTCGTCCACTCCGGGTACGCCTCCAGATCGGCGATCACCGCCATGATCTCGGCCTTGCCCGCCTTCACCGTGATGGAGGAGCTGGTGCGGTCCGCCATCTGCGTCTCCCTTGGTTCTGGTCGGGCCCGCGGGCCCCTTGTCGTAGAGAAAGTATCTTTCACACCGTCAGGACGTAGGGCACGCCACGGGCACGGAAATGACCCACGTTGACGCATTCGGTGCGGCCGATGCGCATCCGGCTCGCGAGCGGCTGGTGGACGTGCCCGAACAGCATGTATCTCGGCTGCGTCCGGTGGATCGCGTCCAGGATCGCCTCGCTGCCCCGCTCGAACCTGCGCGCCACAGTGTCGTACAGCAGCTCAGGGACGGCGGGCGGGATGTGGCAGCACAGCACGTCCACGGCGCCGACGGCGTCGACCTTCGCGGCGTACGCGTCGTCGTCGAGCTCGTAGGGGGTGCGGTACTCGGTGCGCAGGCCGCCGCCGACGAACCCGAACCGCAGGCCGCCGATCTCGGTGGTCTCGCCGTCCAGGACGCGGTGCCCGTCGCGCAGGTGACGCCCCCACATGCGCGGGACGTCGACGTTCCCGTACGTGAGGTACGCGGGGGACGGCATGGCCGCGAACAGCTCGGCGTACTGCCGGTCGACGGCGCGCTCGATGTGCGGCCACGCGTCGCCGTCGAGGGACGACCACAGGCCACGGGAGAACTCGCGGGCCTCGTCGAAGCGCTTCTCCGTCCGCAGCTCGATGAGGCGGGCGGCGTTGCGCCGCCCGAACAGGTCGGCGAAGATCCCCTGCGCGTGGTCGTGGTAGTCGACGAACAGGATCAGGTCGCCCAGGCAGACGAGCGCGTCGGCGCCGTCCGCCGCGGCCGGCAGCGCGTCCGCGCGGCCGTGGACGTCGCTCACCACGTGGATCCTCATGAACCGACTGTAATAGGGCAGACCGCCCGCGCGAACGTCCGGCCGGCGACCTGCGCGGACGGCGTCCGCCCGCGGCCCGCGAAACGGCGTCAGCCGGCGGCGGCGGACACCAGGGAGCGCCATTCGCGCACCAGCGCCGGGTCGACGGGCGCGTCCCAGGCGCCGTCCGGGCGGACGGCGGTGCCGACGTGGAACGCGGTGACCCCGGCGGCCGCGAGGACCGCGACGTGCCTGCGGCGCAGCCCGCCCCCCGCCATGATCATCTTGGCTGCGGCCGGGTCCCCGGTGGCGCGCCGGACGAGGACGTCCACCCCGGCGTCCACGCCCCGCGCCGATCCGGCCGTGAGGACGGTGTCGAGCCCGCCGCCGAGCCCGCGCACGACGTTCCAGGCCTGGGCCGGGTCGGCGGCGTGGTCGAGCGCGCGGTGGAACGTCCAGGGCAGCGGGGCGGCGTCGGCGGCGAGCTTGCCGGTGGCGCCGGTGTCGACATGGCCGGACGAGTCGAGGAACCCGAGGACGAACCCGTCCGCGCCCGCCTCGGCGAGGCCCGCGGCGGCCTGCCGGAGCCGGTCGAGCTCGCGTCCCGACGTGCGGAACCCCGCGTTGGCCCGCAGCATCACCCGGATCGGCAGGGACGTGGCCGCCCGCACGGCGGCGACGAGCTCGGGGTCGGGGGTGAGGCCGTCCGCGGCCATGTCGGCGACGACCTCCAGCCGGTCGGCGCCGCCGTCCTGCGCCGTCCTCGCGTCGTCGGCGGTCAGCGCGATGATTTCCAGCAGCGACATGGCGTTCCCCCGGACCGCGATCGTGTGCGACGGGCACAAGCGTAAGCGACCGGCCGGCGTCCGCCAGGGACGGCGTGCGGCCTTTGCACTGCCGTTACCCCACCGCTCCGAACCTCAACCCACCAGGGCAGATCGCCTACTCGTAGGTATCATGCGGTTTCGGAGGGGCCTCCGCGGATTCCTCCCGCCCACCCGGCAGATCGACAACAGGAGCAGGCCGTGCGCGAGTTCAGCGTCCCCGCGATGGTGGAGGTCCCCGACTCCGCCGTACTGACCGACGCGCCCTTCACCCGGGCCGCCGAGGAACCGGGGACGATCGTGGCGCGGCGCAAGAGCGGCCCCGCCGACGCGCCCGCGTGGAGCGCCGTCACCGCGTCCGAGTTCGCGGCCGAGGCCGCCGCGGTCGCGAAGGGCCTGGTGGCCGCCGGGATCGAGCCCGGCGACCGCGTCGGGCTGATGTCGCGGACCCGCTACGAGTGGACCGTCCTCGACTACGCGATCTGGACGGCGGGGGCGGTCTCCGTCCCGATCTACGAGACGTCGTCCGCCGAGCAGATCGAATGGATCGCCGGCGACTCCGGCGCGAAGGCGGTCTTCGCCGAGACCGCCGAGCACGTCGCGGCGATCGAGGGGATCCGGGGCCGGCTGCCCGGCCTCGCGCACGTGTGGGGCATCGACGCCGGCGGCGTCGACGAGGTCGTCGTGCTCGGCGGCGACGTCGACGACGACGTGGTCGAGGAGCGCCGCCGGTCCCGGACCGGCGCGGACATCGCCACGCTCATCTATACCTCCGGCACGACCGGACGTCCCAAGGGCTGCGAGATCACGCACGCGAACCTGGTGTCGACCGCCCGCAACGCCGTGCAGGGCGCGATCGCCGAGGTCGCCGTCGACGGCAGCTCGACGCTGCTGTTCCTGCCGCTGGCGCACGTGTTCGCCCGGCTGATCCAGGTCGCCGTCATCGAGGGCGGCATCATCCTCGGGCACAGCGACGTCCCGAACCTGCTGCCGGACCTCGCGACGTTCCGGCCGACGTTCCTGCTCGCCGTCCCGCGCGTCTTCGAGAAGGTCTACAACGGCGCCGAGCAGAAGGCCGCCGCCGACGGCAAGGCCAAGATCTTCAAGGCGGCCGCGGAGACCGCGGTCGCCTACAGCCGCGCGCTCGACACGGGCGGCCCGGGGCTCGCGCTGAAGGCGAAGCACAAGGTCTTCGACCTGCTGGTGTACAAGAAGCTGCGCGCGGCGGTCGGCGGCGAGGTGAAGTACGCGGTGTCGGGCGGCGCGGCGCTGGGCGAGCGGCTCGGCCACTTCTTCCGCGGCGTCGGCATCACGATCCTGGAGGGCTACGGGCTCACCGAGACGACGGCGCCGGCCAGCGTGAACCGTCCGACCGCGATCAGGATCGGGACGGTGGGGCAGCCGATCCCGGGCGTGGACGTCCGCATCGCCGAGGACGGCGAGGTCCTCGTCCGCGGTGTGAACATCATGCGTGGCTACTGGAACAACGAGGCCGCCACCAAGGAGGTCCTGGACGACGACGGCTGGTTCCACACCGGCGACCTCGGCTCCCTCGACGGCGACGGCTTCCTGAAGATCACCGGCCGGAAGAAGGAGATCCTCGTGACGGCGGCGGGCAAGAACGTCGCGCCCGCCCCGCTGGAGGACAGGATCCGCGCGCACCCGCTGGTCAGCCAGTGCCTCGTGGTCGGCGACGGCCGCAAGTTCGTCGCCGCGCTCGTCACGCTGGACGAGGAGGCGCTCGGGCCGTGGAAGGAGCGGCACGGCAAGCCCGCGGCGATGACGGCGGACGAGCTGCGCCGCGACCCGGACCTCGTCGCCGAGATCGACGCCGCGGTCGCGGCGGCCAACGCGTCGGTCAGCCACGCGGAGGCGATCAAGAAGCAGGTGATCCTCGGCGTCGACTTCACCGAGGACGCCGGCCATCTGACGCCCAGCCTCAAGGTCAAGCGCAACGTCGTGATGAAGGACTTCGCGGACGAGATCGAGGCCCTCTACACCGCCTAGCCGTCCCGGCCTGGTCGCTGCCTGGCCGCCGCTTCCTAGCCGCCGCCGAGGGCGGGGCGGAGGGACGCGACGGCGTCCGCGATCCGGGTGGGGCCGTTGAGCAGGTCGAGCGTGCGGCGCCGGACGTCGGACGCGTCGAGCAGCGCCACGATGACCGCGGCGACGTCGTCGCGGGTCACCACGTCGTGCCCGATCGGCGGCTCGGCGAGGGTGACGAGGCCGGTGGGCGGGTCGTCGGTGAGGCGTCCGGGGCGCAGGATCAGCCAGTCGAGGGCGTCGCGGCGGCGGAGGTCGTCCTCCGCCTCGCCCTTGGCGCGGATGTAGGCGTCCCAGACGTCGCCGCGTCCCGGCGCGGCAGCGCCCGATGTGCCCGGGGTAGGCGGCTCGCCCGCGCCCATCGCGGAGATCTGGACGAAGCCGCGGACGCCCGCGCGCTCCGCCGCGTCCGCCATCAGCACCGAGGCGGCGCGGTCGACGGTGTCCTTGCGCGCCGTGCCGCTGCCCGGCCCCGCGCCGGCGGCGAACACGACCGCGTCGGCGCCGGTGAGGTGCCCGGCGACCTCGGCGGGCGCCGCGGACTCCAGGTCGCACACGACCGGCCCGGCGCCCGCGGCCCGGACGTCGCCCGCGTGGTCGGGGTTGCGGACGATGCCGAGCACGGTGTCCCCCCGCGCGGCCAGCAGCCGCGAGAGCCGCAGCGCGATCTTCCCGTGCCCGCCCGCGATCACGATGTTCATATCGCGATCGTACGTTCGCGGGTCCCGCGGGGCGCGGAAGCGGCCGGCGGGGCGCGGAAACGGCCGGCGGGGCGCGGAAGCGGGCGGCGGGGCGCGGAAACGGCCGGTGAGGCGCGCCGCCGATGGTCGTGGGCGGCGCGTGGTCCTCACCGGCCGCGCGTCCGGGGTCACCCCAGGGCGGTCGGATCGCCCGGACGCGGCTCCGGTCAGCGGCGCCGGCCGGAGTTGATGGAGGTGACCGCCTGGCGCATCAGGCGGTCGTTCATCACGTTGATGAAGTCGCCATGGTCGGTCACCGGGTCGTGCCCCTGCTCGGGGAACGAGTCGAGCGCGAACGCCAGCGCCCGGGCGGGCACCTTGTAGGACAGCGTCATCCGGAGTTGCGGGATGGCCGTCGTGCCCTGCGGGCACTGCCCCGTCCGCTTGTCGGCGAAGGAGACGTGCGACCGGTGGTTGGCGCTGTCGGTGTTCTGACCGTCCCAGCAGCCCGCGAAGTTCAGGATGCGCAGCACCTGGCTGCCTCCCGGGCAGAGCGGGTACTTGTCGGTGAAGCCGCGGTCCTGGAAGCCGGAGCACGACCACAGCGCGTTGGCGTTGGCCAGGCCGTTCGTCGCGGACTTGGCGTCGCCGGTGGCCATCCGCAGGAACCGCGGCATCGCCGTCACCCTGCTGCGCGCGTTGCCGAAGAACTGCAGCTTCACCGACGAGGGCTCGACGACGCTGCCGACGTTCCCGTCGATCCGGCTCTGGCCGGCCCGGTCCGAGTTGTCCTGTCCTGAGCGGAGCCGCAGCACCGGCCAGAAGTAGGTGGACTTGTCGCCGTTGGTGCAGGTCGTCCCGGCCGCGGCGAGGGTCTCGTCGGTGGAGAACGCGTCGGTGTCGAGGTTGCCGACGTAGTCGTGGATGTGATGGGCGCCGTTCTGGACGCCGGGCGCCGCGACGACGTTGTCGGGGTTGCTGTGCGCCTGGCCCTTGTTCGTGCCGCAGTTGACGGAGAACACGCCGCGCGAGGCGCCGCGGGACTGGCGCGGCTGCTGGACGCGCGGGGCGTTGCGGATGCTGACGAACTGGTCGCGGCGCGGTCCGGGCTTCACCTGGCTCTGGTTCTGGCCGCCGCCTTGACCGCCGTTCTGGCCGCCGCCGCCTTGACCGCCGGGCAGCATGTTCTGCGGATCCTCGCCGGGCGCGCCGCCGTCGCCGTTCTGGCCGCCGTCGCCCGGCGCCCCGCCGTCGCCCGGCGCGCCGCCGTCACCGGGCTGGCCGCCGTCACCGGGCGGCGCGCCGGTCTGACCGCCGTCGCCCGGCTGGCCGCCGTCATCGGGCGGGTTGCCGCCGTCCTGCTGGCCGCCGCCGTCGCCGGTCGGCTCGCCGGACGGCTCACCGGTCGGGGCGCCGTAGCCGACCTCGCCGAGGTTCGCGGCCGCGAGGCCCACGCCGTCGGCCGGGAGGTCGGCGTCCGCGGCGGCGGCCGTTCCGTTGCCCGGCAGCGCGGCCGCGGCTCCGCCGCCGGGCGCCGCCGAGCAGGCCGACGAGGCAAGGGCCAGCGCCGGAATGATCACGGCGAATGCTTTCTTCTTTCGTCCCATGGAAAGGTGCTCCCTTTTGCGGGGTGGGATGTACGTCAGCGGAGGGCGCCTCTGGCCACCAGGCCGGTGCTCTCCAGCAGCGACATGTGCGTGTTGACGAATTTCATCGACCGTTCGGCGAACGCGCGGATCTCGGTGTTCTCGCTCTGCGCGCGCACCTTGGCGATGACGGAGAAGACGGATCCGTGCGCGGCGCGAAGCCGCAGCACGAATGTCTTGTCATATTCGATCCCGTATTTGCCCGACATCTCTCTCAGCCAGCTCTTCTGGCTCCCGTTGGGCTCGCTGGGAAGGAGCACGCCGAGCCGCTCCGCGGTGGCGCGGGCGTCGGCGTCGAGTTGCATGTGCTGCTGCATGATGATCTGGCCGACCTCCCGCACCCGAGGCTTGGAAGCCCGCTGCTGTGCCTGCTGGCCTGCGGGTATCTCCCACAGACCGGCCTGCCTGACCGCGACGAGCAGTTGCCTGTCGGCCGTGCTCAGCCGTCCCCAGCGGGTGTTGACCGTGCCGCCGAGGTTCGCCGCGCCGCTGGCCGGGACGCCGGTCGGTCTGATCACGACCGCGAACGCCGCGACCACCGCGGCCACGGCCGTCAGGACCAGCAGGACGCGGCCGAGGCCGAAACGCCGCCGCCTGCGCGTTTCGGCGATTCCGTAGGATTTCCTCAAGGAACTTCTTCCTCCTTTCGAGGATCTCTCGACGGACCCGGCACGGGTTTGGAGGGAGATACGCACCGGCCCGGGTCCGAGGTTCAACGGTGTCCATCTTTTTCTTTGTTCTCAGCGCGCCCGGAATGGTGGCGCGGCGCGGCCGGTCAGCCGCGCCGCGACGGGACGCCGGGCACGCCCGCGACGACGCGCAGCGCCAGCGCCGGGCACATCGCGACCGCCTTCTGCACGTCCTTCTCCATCCAGGACGGGATGTCGGTGCCGAGCACGACCGGGAAGCCGTACCGGTCGAGCTGGATCAGTTCGGGGACGAGGTACGCGCACAGGCCGTGCCCGTCGCAGCGGCTCCAGTCGATCGCGACGCGGCCCTCCGTGCCGTCCGGTATCGGCAGCGGCAGCACCCCGTAGGTCGACAGGCCGCAGCCGCCGCCCCACCGGTGCGCCTCGATGTCGGGGCCGAACGCCTCCATCGCCGACAGGACGAACTTCGCCGTCCCGTCCGGGTGGGTGCAGGCGCCGCGGCCCCGGCCGACGCCGGCGGCGCGGCGGACGTTCTCCACCGTCCCGCCGCCCTCGGTGAGGGAGTTCAGGGAGCGGACGACGTCCGGCAGCCCGAGCCGGCACGGCCCGCACTGCCCGGCGGACTGCGCCGCCAGGTAGGCGGCGATCCGCGTGACCTCGCCGAGCGGGCAGGTGCCCTGCGTGAGCGGCAGGATGATCCCGGCGCCGACCGTCCCGCCGACGCGGCGCATCCCGGCGCGCGACAGCACGGCCCGGGACACGCCGCGCGGGTCGAGCCACATCCCGTGGTAGCCGCCGACGAGCACGCCCGGCGACGGCGGCACCTGGCAGTGGTCGAGGACGGCCTGCAGCGGCGTGCCGAGCGGCGCCTCCACGACCTGGGTGCCGCCGACGGTCAGCAGCGTGGTGCCGGGCTCGTCCTCCGTCCCGGTGGACGCGTACAGGTCGGGGCCGAGCGAGACGAGCACGGCGAGCTGCGCGAACGTCTCGGTGTTGGACAGCAGCGTCGGGTAGCCGTCCACGCCGGACTCGGACGCGCGGACCTTGACGCCCGGCGGGATCGGCGTCTCCCCGTTGATCGCGCGGATCACCGCACCGCTCTCCCCGGAGATGAACCGCTCCGTCAGCCGGACGATCCGCGCGGGCATCCGCCGCTCGCTGATCGCGGCGCGGACGGAGCGGGCGGCCGCGTCGTCCTCGACGGCCACCACGATCCGCTGCGTGCCGAGCGCGGACGCGGCGATCTGCGCCCCGTCGAGGACGAGGTGCGGCGCCCGGCCGAGCAGGACCTTGTCCTTGGCGCTGCCCGGCTCGCCCTCGGCGCCGTTCACGACGATGACGACGTCCTCGCTGGAGCCGCGCGCGTCGCGCTTCTCGCCGGGCAGCAGCGGGGGCGGGTCGGTGGTCGGGTACTTCACCCGCGCCGCCACGGCCATCAGCTTGCGGGCGAACGGGAAGCCGGCGCCGCCGCGTCCCCGCAGGTCGACCTGCTCGGACACCTGGACCAGCTCGTCCAGCGACGGCGCGCGGAGCTTGCCGTGCACGGCGAGGTGCCGGTCGAGGTCCAGCCGGTCGAACCGGTCGAACCCGAGCGTGAGCCTGGGCCCGCCGATGCCGGAGACGGTGACGGTCGAGGTCATCGCAGGACCTCGGTGTCACGGCCGCCCTGCCCGGTCAGGGGCATGCCGCGCGGGTCGGCGGTCGTGGCGCGCGAATCGCCGTAGGCGCCGCGCTCGTCATAAGCGCCGCGCTCGTCGTAGGCGCCGCGTTCGTCGCCGTACTCGCCGTAGTCGCCGTAGCCGTCGCGGGCCGCCGCCGCGGCGCGGGCCTCCTCGTGCTCCATCTCCGCCATGGCGCGCCGGTGGCGGCGGCGCCCGGCGCCGTCCGGCCGGGAGAACGCGTCGATCTCGTCGCCCGCGCGGGACAGCTCCCGCGGCTTGATCAGCACGACGATGCGGGTGATCAGCGCGAGGACGACGAACACCACGCTCAGCACGTAGGAGAGCACCACCCAGGAAGCCGCGGCGCGTCCGGCGGTCAGCCCGTGCACGATCGCCAGCGGCCAGGACGCGTAGGCGAGCACGTGCATCGACCGCCACAGCCACGCCTTGCCGCGGAACGCGAACCGCGCCCGCAGCATCCCGGTGATCACGATGATGATCAGCAGGTCGGCCGCGATCGTGCCGAGCCCGACCGCCCCGGTGGACGGCACGACGATCTGGACGGGCAGCGCCAGCCCCGCCATCACCTTCACCGCCACGTGCGCGACCAGCATCGTCGTCGCCACGACGGCGGACGCCCGGTGCAGGGCCTGCGCCAGCACCCGGTGCCGGATCTGCAGGATCAGCCGCTCGGTCGCCAGCAGGCCGCTCATCACCGCGGTGGTCAGGGCGATGAGGGTGAAGGTGCCGGCGTAGTAGTTGAGGAAGTACTGCACGTTCGCGACCGCGACGGCGCCCTGCGGGGTCGCCGCGCCGGCGAGCACGAGCACCGCGCCGACGAGCACCACGCGCAGCACCCAGCCGGGCACCGCGGGATCATCACTGTTGCGGATTCGCACCGATCGGACTCCTCTTCTGGATGGCGGCCGCCGGTGCGGCGGCCGGTCCTGCGCCGTCCAGCGGCGGGATGCCGGGGAGCGGCGATGACGGCGGAGAGTCGTCCGCCGGGGGGACCGGGCCGAGGTTGGCCAGCAGGCCCCCGGGAAGCACTTGGAGGACGCCGCGCTCGGCGAAGCCGACGAGGGGCTTGGCACGCTCCCGGAACGTCCAGCCGCCGATCTGCGCGCCTTCGAGCGGGACCGTTCCGCCGCCCCGGCGCACGCCGAACGCGACCTCGGCGCCGGCCCCCGCGGCCCCGCCGCAGGGACGGTCGGCGCCGGTGCGGCCGAGCGGATCGCCCTGCTCGACGGCGGCGCCGTCGCGCACCTTCTTCGGGACGCCCCGCACGCGGTAGTACGTGGTGGCGACGCCGCTCGGATGCAGCACCATGATCATCGCGCGTCCGGCCGAGTCGGCGCAGAAGCGGTACAGGCGGCCGTCGCCGGACGCGAGGACGCGGCTGTCGCCACCCGAGAACGCCAGCGTCGCCAGCGGCCGCGCGGACCCGTCCGCGGTCGTCATCGACCAGGCCTCGCCGACCTTCCACGGCAGCATCAGCCGGTCGCCGGCGCGGGTGCCGTTGACGAGCCCGCCGGCCCGGTCCGCCGAGAGGGTCGCGTACCGGCGCAGCGCGGCCGCCTCCGCCGCCGGCATCACGCTCGTGGGGACGGCCCCGAGCAGGTCGTTGAACAGGCGTCCGCCGGACAGCCCGACCTGCCATTCCCGGCCCGTCCAGCGCGCCGCGTAGAACGCGATCTCGGGGTTGGCGCTGCTCGACTCGGGGACGGGGATCGCGGTGGTGCCGAACACCCATGTCTTGTCGGCGCTCGTCCGGGTGGCGCCCACGACGGGCTCCTTCGCCGGCGCGGCGCCGTAGGCCTGCCGGGCGGCGGGGCCGCGCTGCTCCTGGGTCAGCTTCCGCACCTGCGCGGCGAGGGTCCGCAGGCTCGGGCCGTCCGGCGACGCAGGGCCGCCGCTCTGGCCGGGCCGCGGCGACTGCCCGGACGGCTGCCCGGGAACGCTCCCGGGCTTCGGCGGCGTGAGCGCGGTCTGCGAGCCGATGGGGCCGGACGAGCCGCCGATGGGGCCGCCTTCCAGCAGTGCCCGCTCGGCGATGCCCAGCAGGGACAGCCCGACCGCTGTGGACAGCACGATCGCGCCGATGCCGAGCCGGTCGCTCGGGCCCCGGCCGCGGCGAGGCCTCGCCCTCGGTCCGGGGCGCGGCGGCGTCCCGTGCCGCGCCTGCGCCCCGGCGGCCTGCCGCCGCCGCTCCGGACGCCGCTCAGGACGCCGCTCCGGACCCGGCCGCTCGGCGCGCCGCGACCGCGTCCGGCGCGGCTGGAACTCGCGCGACCTGTCGCGCCGCGGCCCGGGCCCGCCCACCCGCGCGTCGAACTGCTCGGGCATGGCCCCGAACCCCTCGGCCCCACCGCCGGCCGTCTTGGCCCGCGCGTCGAACTGCTGCGTCCGCGGGTCAGGGCGCTCAGCCCGCGCGTCGGACCGCTGGGGGCGCGGGCCGGGGGGCTCGGCACCCGGGTTCGGCCGCTCGGCCCGCGCATCGTAGTGCTGGGCCGGCGGACCGGGGGGCCGCGGGCCCGGGTCCGGCGGCCGGGTACGCGCGTCGTTGTGCTGGGCCGGCGGACCGGGGGGCCGCGGGCCCGGGCTCGGTGGCTGGGTGCGCGGGTCGGTCTGTCCGGTGCGGGCGTCGGTCTGTGGTGCACGCGGGTCGAGACGGTCGGCTCGCGTGTCGTAGCGCTGCGGCCGGGGGGCGGGCCGGTCGTCGCGGGAGCCGGACGGCCTGTTCCGCGCACCGAACTGGTCGGTGCGCGGGTCCTGCCGCTGCGGCTGCTCGCCCTCGCGTGACCGCCGCTCCGCGGCCTTCTCGTACCGCTTCATCTCGCGCCGGCTCGGGCCGCGGTGGGACGATCTCCGTCCGCGCTCCGACCAGTCCGGCTGCTCCGACCACCAGGACCCTTCGGGCCACTGCGGCTCCTCGGACCTCGGCCCCGTCCGGGGCTCAGGTCTCGACGAGGGGCGCGCGGGCGTCTCCGCCCACGGTGCAGCGGCATGCGTATTGCTCCGGGACGCATGCCCGTTATCGCGTCGCGCCATGCCCTCTCCTGTGGAGGAGACGGAGGGCTCGGCGAACGCCGGTGGCTCCGGACCGTCGGGCTCGTCGCCCGGCGGCCGTCCCGCTGAGACATCGGGGACCGCGGTTCAGGAGCCCGCTCGCTCCAACCGCGTTTCCCGAACGGATTCTCGACGAATCCGCTCAATCACTCCGGGAGCATACGCCCCATGAGCCACTCAGATGCGAGTTGGTGC
Source organism: Actinomadura sp. 9N215 (assembly GCF_044326345.1). Lineage (NCBI taxonomy): Bacteria > Bacillati > Actinomycetota > Actinomycetes > Streptosporangiales > Thermomonosporaceae > Actinomadura > Actinomadura sp. 9N215. The sequence goes on from NZ_JBIRBA010000046.1 coordinate 16,494, forward strand.
CAAAAACGTGCTGAGCCTTACTCCGCGGTCGTTCTGTTCTCCAGGGCAGTACGTGCGAAAGCCGTGACATGTTCACGCATTCGCGCAACGGATTCCGGCGAGTCCATGGAGGTGCCGAGCAGCGCGGCGAGCTGCGGCATCGCCATCGGCATCATGGCGAGGCCGATGAGGGTGAGGACGGTCCGGCCGACCTCGGCGGACGGCTCCTCCCCCAGCCTGGCGGCCAGCGACTCGATCTTGCGCCGGCAGCGCTCGGTCCGCCACTGCTGCTCGGGGAGGGTGGACTGGCGGTCGTACAGCGACTCCCACAGCAGCAGCCGCAGCAGGACGGGGTTCCGCACGTAGTGGTCGAAGACCTCGCCGACGTACTCGACGGGGTCGTCCCCGGGCAGGGACGTGACCTCGGCGAGCTCGTCTCGCCGCGACCGCGCTGCTCGCCACCGGCCAGCTCTACGGGATGATCCCGCTGCTCGGCCGGGCCGCGTCCGGCTGGCAGGTCGCGCCCGCCTCGCTCACCTGGCTGGTCAGCGCGTTCGGCTTCGGCTACGCCGCCGGTTTCCTGCTCTTCGGCCCGCTGTCGGACCGCCTCGGCCGCCGCCGCGTCATCGTCGGCGGCGTCGCGGCCACCGCGCTGACCACCGCGCTCGTCGCGGTCTCCCCGTCCCCGGACGCCGCGCTCGCGCTGCGCGTCCTGCAGGGCCTCACGATCGGCGCGTTCCCGCCCGTCGCCATGGCCTACGTCGCCGAACGCGTCGCGCCGGACCGGCGGCTGGTCACCGTCACCGCGATGACCACCGGGTTCCTGGCCGCGGCCGTGTTCGGCCAGCTCGCCGCGCAGGGCCTGGCGGCGGTGCTCGGCTGGCGGTCGTTCTTCGTGGCGGGCGGGGTCGCGTTCGCCGCCGCGGCCGTCGTGCTGCGCTGGGCCCTGCTCCCGGACGGCCCGTCCACCGGCCGCTCGCCGCTGGCGGTCTACCGCGCCATGCCGCCGCTGCTGCGCGCGCCCGGGCTGAGGCTGCTGTTCCTCGCGGTCCCGGCCGTGCTCGGCCCGTTCGTCGCGATCTACACCGGGCTGCAGCTCACCGGCACGACCGGGCTGCTCGGGCTGCGGGCCAGCGCGCTGCCGGTGATCCTCGCGATCCCGCTGCTCACTCCGTGGCTGTCCCGGGTCCCGGGCCCGGCCCGCGCAGGCCTGGCGCTGGGGCTCGCCGCGCTCGGCACCGCGCTCGTCGGGCTGCTGGAACCCGGCACGCTCGTGCTCGCGCTGCTGCTCATGCTGGTCACCGCCGGGATCTCCGTCGCCGCGCCCGGCCTGATCGACATGATCGCCGCCAGGGCGGGCGACGCCCGCGCGGCCGCGATCTCCATCTACAGCGCGCTGATGTTCGTGGGCGCCAGCCTGGGACCGCAGCTCGCCGCCGCGCTCACCGCGGACGGCATGCGCGCCCTCGGGCTCGTCCTCGCCGTCCTGCTCGCGGGCGCCGCCGCGCTGGCCGCCGTCTCGCGCCGATGATCAGCGCGGGCCCTTCAGGACGGCACGTCTTTCAGGCCGGCAGGGCCTTCAGGAAGCGGGCGGCCAGCGGCGCCGCCACCTTCGAGCCCGAGCCGCCGGCCTCGACGAAGACCGAGAACGCGACGCCGTCCCGGTGGCCGATGAACCAGGCGTGGGACTGGCCGCCGCCGAACTCGGCGGTGCCCGTCTTGCCGGCCGTCCCGCCCGGAAGCCCGGCCCCGGCCGCGGTGCCGCCGGTGACCACCGCCCGCATCATCGTGCGGAGCGCGGACGTCCCCGGCACCGGCCGGGGCTCCGGCGTCGCTCCCCCGCCCTCGCGGATCAGCTTCGGCGCCAGCAGCCGGGGCGAGCGCCACGAGCCGTCGGCGGCGGCCGCGGCGACCGACGCCATCAGCAGCGGGCTCGCCTGGACGCGCCCCTGCCCGATCGCCGCCTCCGCCAGCTCCGCGCCGCTCTCCGGGTCGGGGAAGCTCCCGTCGGCGGCGTCCACGCCCGGCGTGAGGCGCGCGCCGAAGCCGAACCCGCGGGCGCTCGCCGCCAGCTTCTCCGCGCCGAGCCCCTCGACCGCCAGCCGCGCGAACGTGGTGTTGCAGGACGCGGCGAACGCCCCCCGCAGCGTCGTCCGGCCGAGCGCGTGGTCCTCGTCGTTGCGGATCGTGCGCTGCGCGGTGACCACGGACGCCGGGCAGTCCGCCCCCGGTCCCGGCGCCGGACCCGGCCGCGAGGAGCGCGCCCGCCGTCACCACCTTGAACGTCGAGCCGGGCGGGTAGCGGCCGACGAAGGCGCGAGAGCGCCCGGTGCTGCCCGGCGAAGGTCGCGGGCGGGTCGGCGACGAGCTCGCCCATCCCGTCGAGGTCGCCCTCGCGCCACGCCGCGAAGTAGTCGGCCGCGACCCGCTCGGGGGTGTCGCCGTCCTTGTCGCGCCGCAGGGCCCAGCCCGCCGCGAGGCCTGTCACCAGCACGGCCGCCAGCACCGCGGCGAGCACCACCACACCCCGAGAGCGCACCCGTCCTCCTCCACCCGCCCGGACATGATCACGCAAGTGTGTCCGATTGCTCCGGACATGAAGCGGTGCACCCCTTTTGTGGCCGAATCCGGCAGGCGGCTTAGCGATGAGTGATCCACCCCTTAAGCGGCCTTTAACGGGCTGTGCCGGGGACCGCGGACCGCCCTAGCTTCGGGAACGTCAACGATCGCGGACGTCGAGCAGCGGCAGGAGGTGCCCCCGGATGACGCGACCATCGCGGCAGGGATCATCCCCGGGGCGGCCCACCCCCTCCTGCGCGTCCGCGGCCGGGCACCGTCGCGGGGCCGGGCCCCACGGTGCCGGACGCCGGGGCCGTGCCCCGCGCTCCCGTCCACGCGGACCCGATCCGGCCCCGCGGGCCGGCCCGCCGCGCGCTCGTCTCCAGGATCTCCTCCACGAGCGCGCCCGGGCCGGCCGGCGGCGGATCACACCCACCCCATCTCGGCAGGGGCGTCCGCGTGGAACTGGTCTCCGGGGGCGGGACACGGTCCCTAGCGGCTCCAGGGAAGGCGGAGAGCCTCCAGCTCGGGGTCGTCCAGGACGGCCTCGATGAGCGCGGTGGGGCCGACGACCTTCGTGCCCCACAGGTCCCAGTCGCAGTAGACGACCCAGGACCGGTCCTCCGCCCACAGGTCGGACGGGCAGCTCGTCATGGCCGGATGGTCGTACAGGCGGGCCGCGTCGCCCAGCTTCCCCGCGAGGACGGTCTCGTCGTCCCAGTCGGCGGTGACGAGCGGGCAGTAGTACGCCAGGCAGCGGGTCGCCGCGCCGGACGGGCTGTGCCGCAGCAGCAGCCCGATCAGCCGGTACCAGCTCTCCCGGTCGAGGCAGCCCTCCGCGGGCGGCTGGATGGCCGCCGACCAGCTCCCGGCGGGATGCCCCTGGCGCAGGCAGCGGCTGCCGGGCAGCTCCCCGTCCGGGACGGCCGGCTCGCCGAACCCGCGCGCCAGCTCCCGCCACCGCATCCGCCGCCAGCCCGCGCCAGGGTCGCCGCTGCGGCCGAGGCCCGTGCCGGTCACGATGGCGCCTTCGAGCAGGTCGCCGACGTCACCGGACGTCTCGGCCGCCGGGTCGGCCGGCTCGGTCAGGCCCGCCGCCGTCACCGTCTGGTGGACATCGTCATGGGTCGTCGTGACCAGCCCCTCCTCCCACGCGTACATCGCGTGCAGGAGCCAGGCGGAGTCGGGCCGGCGCGGCGGCTCGAACCCCGAGTAGCAGTGGTCGGGATCCAGCTCGTGCAGCCACCGGGCGGCCTCCCCGGGAACGCGGGCCCATGCGTCCTCGATGTCCATGACCGCATACTGTCATCTCAGGACGTCAGCAGGCCGCCCAGGCGGGCCGCCTGGATCTCCCAGCGCCACTCGCGCTCGACCCACGCGCGGCCGTTGTCCCCCATCCGGCGGGCCTCCCGCGGGTCGGACAGCAGGCCCGCGACGGCGTCGGCGACGCGGGCGACCGAACGGCCCGGCACGACGGCGCCGGTCTCGCCGTCCAGGACGGCGTCGGGCGCGCCGCCGGAGTCGCCCGCCACGACGGGCAGTCCCGTCGCGGACGCCTCCAGGTAGACGATGCCGAGGCCCTCGACGTCCAGGCCGCTGCGGCGGGTGCGGCACGGCATCGCGAACACGTCGCCCGCGTCGTAGTGGGCGGGCAGTTCGTCCCACGGAACGCCGCCGGCGAACACGACCGACTCGTCCACACCGCGGGAGACGGCCAGACGCTGCAGGTCTGCGCGGTAGGGGCCGCCGCCGACGAGCAGCAGTGCCGCGTCCGGCACCGAGCGCAGGACCCGCGGCCACGCGTGTATCAGGGCGTCCTGCCCCTTGCGCGGCACCAGCCGCGACACGCACACCGCCACCGGCCGGCCCGTCAGCCCGTGGCGGGCCCGGATCTCGTCGCCGCCCGCGCCCGGGCGGAACACCTTCTCGTCGACGCCGGGCGCGAGCCGCGCCATCCGCGCCGCCGCTCCCGGGGACAGCGCCCGCGCCATGCGGGACCGCGTGTACTCGCCGAGGTAGGTCAGGGCGTCCACCGAGTCCCCGATGCGGCGCAGCAGGAGCCGCGCCACCGGCAGGGACGCCCAGCCCGCCTCGTGCCCGTGCGTGAGCCCGACGAGGCGGGCCACGCCGTGCCGCCGCAGTGCCGGGGCGAGCAGCCCGAGCGGAGCCGCCGCCCCGAACACCACCGAGTCGCAGCCCTCCGCGCGCAGCACGTCCCTCGCCCGGCGCAGCACGCCCGGCTCCGGCAGCATCAGCGGACCCGGATGCCGGACGACCGGGAACGGCTGCTCGGCGTCGAACCCGTCCGCGCCCTTCCAGGACGGGGCGTACACGACCACCGAGCCCGGCGGGCGCCGCAACGCCAGGCCGTGCACGAACGCCTGGATGCCGCCCGGACGCGGCGGGAAGTCATTGGTGACGAAGAGCGTCTTCATCGTCGGCCCAGCATACGAAGGCGACCGGCACACGAAGTGACCGACACGAAGTGACAGACACACGAAAGGGCCGGCACACGAAGTGACCGGCACACGAAGGGGCCCGGCGCCGCCGTGACGGCGCCGGGCCCCTCATGTGTCCTGGCCAGGCGTCAGTGCTTGACCTGCTCGGAGTCCGAGCCGCTCTCGATCGCCTCGTGCTCGCCGTGCCCGTGCTCCTCGACGGGGACGTCGTCGAACGTCCACGCGCGGTTCAGCCGCGAGCGCAGATGCCCCATCGGGCCCTTGGCGCCGGGCGCGGGGATGCCCTGGGCGTCCCGCGCGGGCGCCTCGGGCCTGGCGTTCTCCTTGGACAGTAGGACGATCTTCTCCTCCTCGCGCGGCGCCTCGTGCCGCTCGGAGAACCTCCCGTCCGGCGACATCACGATGACGCCGCTCTCCACGCCGTGCCCGACGGTGTCGGCGTCCTTGCGCTGCAGCCCGAGGCAGATCCGCTTGGTGAGGATGAACGCCAGGATCGGCCCGATGATGACCGTCACCCGGAAGAACCAGGTCGTGGCGAACAGCGACACGTGGAACCGCTCGGCGAGGACGTCGTTCGCCCCGGCGAGCCACAGCAGCCCGTAGAACGTCACCGCCGCCATGCCCGTCGCGGTGCGGACCGGGGCGTTGCGCGGACGCGTGACGACATGGTGCTGCCGCTTGTCGCCCGTGATCCACGCCTCGATGAACGGCCAGGCCATCGCGCCGCCGAAGATGATGCCGAGCGGCACCGTCGCCGGGATCAGCACGTTCAGGCTGACCGTGTGGCCCCAGGCGCTGATCTCCCAGTTCGGCATGATCCGCAGGGCCCCTTCGAGGACCCCCATGTACCAGTCCGGCTGCGACCCGGACGAGATCGCGCCCGGATCGTACGGGCCGAACAGCCAGATCGGGTTGATCTGCGCGAACGCCCCCAGCAGCGCCGCGACGCCGAACACGAACAGGAAGTACGCGTTCGTCTTCGCGAGGAACACCGGGTAGAACGGGTAGCCGTAGACCTGCTTCTCGGTCTGGTTCTTGACCGGCATCGCGGTGTGCTTCTGATGCCACATGATCATCAGGTGCGCGGTGACCAGCCCGAGGATCAGCGCCGGGATCAGCAGGATGTGCAGCACGTACAGGCGCGGGATGATGTCCTGCCCGGGGAACTCGCCGCCGAACAGGAACATGTAGCCGTAGGTGCCGACCAGCGGGATCGACTCCAGCACGCCCTGCGTGATCCGCAGCCCGGTGCCGGACAGCAGGTCGTCCGGCAGCGAGTATCCGAACAGGCCCTCCAGCATGCCGAGGATGAACATGTTGATGCCGATGAGCCAGTTCACCTCGCGCGGCTTGCGGTACGCGCCGGTGAAGAACACCCGCAGCATGTGCGCCAGGATCGACGCCATGAACAGGATCGCCGACCAGTGGTGGATCTGCCGCATCAGCAGGCCGCCGCGCACGTCGAAGCTGATCTCCAGCGTCGAGGCGTAGGCCTGCGACATCTTGACGCCCTGGAGCTTCGTGTACGAGCCCTCGTAGATGACCTCCTTCATGCTCGGCTGGAACCAGAGCGTCAGGAACGTCCCGGTCAGCAGCAGCACGACGAAGGAGTACAGGGCGATCTCGCCCAGCATGAACGACCAGTGGTCCGGGAAGACCTTCTTGACGTTGCGCCGGAAGAAGCTCGTGGACCCGAAGCGCTCGTCGATGAAGCCGAGCGTGCCCTCGATGGGCTTCGGCGCGGCCGGGGCGGCCGGTCCGGCAGGTGCGGTCGTGTCGCTCATCCGCGCTCCCAGAAGCTCGGTCCGACCGGCTCGTGATAGTCGCTGGTCGCGATGATGTACCCGTCCTCCACGGCCAGCGGAAGCTGCGGCAGCGGCCGCGCCGCCGGCCCGAAGATGACCTTCGCGGCGTCGGTGGCGTCGAAGGTGGACTGGTGGCACGGGCACAGGATGTGGTGCGTGGTCTGCTCGTACAGCGCCGCGGGGCAGCCGACGTGCGTGCACACCTTGGAGTACGCCACGATCCCGTTGACGTGCCAGTTCTCGCGTCCCTTCGCGGGCTTGAACTGGTCCTCGGGGACGTTGATGAGGATCGTGACCGCCTTGGCGTTCTCCGTGAGCACCTCGTCCTCGGGGACGTGCTCCTCGACGCCCTCCGGCAGCACGGTGATCATGCTGCCGGGGCTGGCGAAGTCGCTGACCCGCAGCGGGCGGTGGGTGCCGTCCACGACCAGGCGGACGCCCTTCTTGCCCTCGCCCTTCGCGCGCTTGACGGCCTCGCCCCAGTAGGTGTGGCGGAGCCGCGTCTCGGGCAGCGGGCCGAGGTCGCGGAGCAGCACCAGCGGCGCCAGGCCGAGCGGCGCGGCGGCCAGCAGCAGCGTGCGGCGCAGCAGCGGCCGCCTGGTGAGGCCGCTGTCCTCGGCGCCCTCCATGAAGTCCTGGGCGAACGCGGCCCTGGACTCCTCGTCGGCGGCCAGCTCGTGCCGCTCCTGGACGATCGGCTTGCTGGTCATCAGCCGGCGCACCCAGATGGTGACGCCCGCGGCGATGGCGAGGAACGACAGCGCCATCGTCCCGCCGAGCCAGAAGTTGGACTCGCGGGCGCGCACCACGCCGTGCATGCCGCCGTCGCGGCCGCTCCACCCGATGAAGTAGGCGATGAACACGACGCTGGCGGCGAACGCGACGAGGAAGAGCGTCGCGACGATCCGCTCCGCCCGCTTCATCGACGCCTCGTCGAGCTGCTCGCCTATGCCCGCGGGCGCCGAGATGTCGTCCTCGGCGAGCAGCGCCTTCTCCTTCGCCGGGGACGGCGTGCCGACGACGCGCTCACGCTTGGCGGCCCCCTCCGGGCGCGTGCCTTCGGCGGGCGTGCCTTCCTCGCGGGAGCCCTCCCCGTGCGGGCCCTCTTCGCCCGGGCCCTCTGGGCCCGTGGTCTCGTTGTTGTCGTCGCTCATGACTTCTTCAGCTTCTTCGGCTTCTTCGCGGTGATCCACATGGCCGCCAGCACCAGCAGGCCGATCCCGATGATCCAGCCGGCCAGGCCCTCGCTCACCGGGCCGATGCGGCCGAGGCCGTTACCGCCCGGGTTCGGCTCCTCGCGCGTCTGCACCAGGTAGGCGATGATGGCCTGCTTGTCCTTCGGCGTGAGCGTGGTGTCGTTGAACACCGGCATCGCCTGCGGGCCGGTCAGCATCGCCTCGTACATCTGCGTGGGCGTGACGTCGTCGCCGGACAGCGGCGGCGCGTACTTGCCGCCGGTCAGCGCGCCGCCCTGGCCGGTGAAGTTGTGGCACTGGGCGCAGTTGGTGCGGAACAGCTTGCCGCCGAGCGCGACGTCGCCGTCCTTCGGGTCGACGGCCGACGCCGGCGGGACCTCGGGACCGAGGCCCAGGGACTGGACGTAGGCCCGCAGATCGTGCAGGTTCTTCTCGGCCTGCGCCTTCTGCCGCTCGGCCGCCTCCCGCTTCTCCGGCTCCTCGTAGTCGGTCTTGATCGAGGTGTCGAACGCGGGGATCGGCTCCTTGCGCGGCACCTGCGCGCCGGGGTTCTGCGCGGGCATCCGGCCCGTGCTGACCTGGAAGTCGACGGCCGCGGCGCCCACGCCGATGAGGCTGGGCGCGATCGACTTGCCCTTGGCGTCCTTGGTGCCCTCGGCGTTCAGGCCGTGACAGCTCGCGCAGTTCTTGTTGAACAGCTCCTGGCCGTTCTTCAGGTCCTGAGCGGCCTGGGCGCTGCTCTTCGCCTCCGCGCGCTCGGTCTGCGGCGAGAATCCGGCGTAGATGACGCCGATCGCCGCCAGGGCCGCCAGCACGACGGCGTAGCCCGCCCACGGGCGCCGTCGCCATGCGGTGATCCTTTTCACGGAAATCCCCGTTCGGGTCATGTCTTCTGGTGGGTCAGGGTTCGTCGGTGCGGCGGTCACGCGGTCACATGTCGAGCAGGTAGACGGCCGAGAACAGGCCGATCCACACGATGTCGACGAAGTGCCAGTAATAGGACACGACGATCGCGCTCGTCGCCTGCTCGTGCGTCCACCGCTTGGCGGCGTAGGTGCGCCCGAGGATGAACAGGAAGGCGAGGAGGCCGCCGCAGACGTGCAGGCCGTGGAAGCCGGTCGCCAGGTAGAAGATCGAGCCGTAGGCCGAGGACGAGAAGGTCAGCCCGTCCTTGGTGACCAGGTTGTAGTACTCGTATCCCTGCCCCGCGACGAAGTACGCGCCCATGAGGAACGACAGGACGTACCACTCGCGCAGGCCCCAGCGCCGGAAGTTCAGCAGGCCGCCGTCGCGGCCGACCTTGCCCGCCTCGGCCTTGAACACGCCCATCTGGCAGGTCACGGAGGACAGCACCAGGACAGTCGTGTTGACCGACGACAGCGGCAGGTCCAGCGGGGCGCCGGGCCAGGCGTCCTCCCCGGACTGGCCGATCGTCACGGAGCGGATCGTGAAGAACATCGCGAACAGCGCCGCGAAGAACATCAGCTCGGACGACAGCCAGACGATCGTCCCCACGCTGACCAGATTGGGACGGTTCGCCCGTGCGTGAGGTGTTGTCTCTATCGCGGATGCTGTCACGGGCAGCATTATTGCGCCCCTATCCCGTGGTTGGCGCATGACCCCCCTTCTACGCTTCCCGAGCGTGTCCCCACCGCGCCCGACCGGGTACTCTTCACGTCCATGAGCACCGCCCCCGAGGGCCCGATGAAGGTCCTCGTCTACAGCGACGACGCGAACACCCGCGCCCAGATCCGGATGGCGATCGGACGCCGTCCCGCCGCCGATCTCCCGAAGGTCGAGTTCGTCGAGATCGCGACCCAGCCCGCGGTCGTGGCGCGGCTCGACGAGGGCGACATCGGTGTCCTGGTGGTGGACGGCGAGGCGCAGCCCGCGGGCGGCCTCGGCGTGTGCCGGCAGGCCAAGGACGAGGTGTACGACTGCCCGCCCGTCCTCGCGATCATCGGCCGCCGCGACGACGGCTGGCTCGCGACCTGGTCCCGCGCCGACGCCGTGGTGAGCCTGCCGCTCGACCCGATGGCCGTCGCGAACGCGCTCGCCGGGCTGATGCGCAAGCGCCTGCAGAACCGCCTCCCCGCCCTCTGAGACCCAAGTTCGAGACCCGACACCCGGTAGGGGACATGGACGCGCGCACCACCTGGCCCGCACTGCTCAACGCCCTGCTCTCGGGCGACTCGCTGACCAGCGAGGAGACCGCCTGGGCCATGAACGGCATCATGTCCGGGGAGGCCACGGACGTGCAGATCGCGGGCTTCGCGGTCGCGCTGCGCGCCAAGGGCGAGACGGTCGAGGAGGTCACCGGCCTCGCCGAGGGCATGATGGACAACGCCAGGCCCATCCACGTGCCCGGCCCCATCGCCGACCTCGTCGGGACGGGGGGCGACCGGGCGCACACCGTCAACGTGTCGACGATGGCGGCGGTGGTCGCGGCCGCGTCGGGCGTCCGGGTCGTCAAGCACGGGAACCGGGCCGCGTCGTCGTCCTGCGGGGCGGCCGACCTGCTGGAGCACCTCGGCGTCGCCATCGACCTGCCGCCCGAGGCGACCGCCCAGGTCGCCGAGGAGATCGGCATCACGTTCTGCTTCGCGCCGCTCTACCACCCGGCGCTGAAGCACGCGGCGCGGACGCGCAGCGAGCTCGGCACCCCGACCGTGTTCAACTTCCTCGGCCCGCTGACGAACCCGGCGCGTCCCGGCGCGCAGGCCGTCGGCGTGTTCCATCCGCGGATGGCGGGCGTCGTCGCGGGCGTGTTCGCCGCGCGCGGCTGCTCGTCGCTGGTGTTCCGCGGCGACGACGGCCTGGACGAGCTGACGACGACCGGCACCTCGACGGTGTGGGTCGTCCGCGACGGGACGGCGACGGAGACGACGTTCGACCCGTCCGACCTCGGAATCCCGCCCGCCAAGCCGGAGGATCTGCGCGGCGCCGACGCCGCGTTCAACGGACGCGTCGCGCGCGAGACGTTCGCCGGGCGGCAGGGGCCCGTCCGCGACATGGTCCTGCTGAACGCCGCCGCGCTCCTGACCGCCTACGAGGGCGCGCCCGCCCCGTCCGACCTCACCGCGACGCTCCGCGGCGCCTACGAGCGCGCCGCGGCGGCCGTCGACTCCGGCAAGGCGACCACGCTCCTGGACCGCTGGATCGAGACGACCCAACGGCTGCGCGTCTGAGGTCAATCGGCGCCTGAGGTCAGTCGGCGTCGGGGAGGCCGAGGGCGAAGGCCTGTTCCAGGTCGTGCTGGGAGTAGGTGCGGAACGCGATGTGGGTCTCGCTCGCGACGATGCCGGTGACCTTGTTGAGGCGGCCCGGGATGATGTCGTTCAGCTCCTCGTGGCGGCGCACCCGGATCATCACCATGAGGTCGTGGTCGCCGGTGATGGAGTAGACCTCGCTGACGCCGTCCAGGGCCGCGATCGTCTCGGCGACCTCGTGGATGCGCGCGACGTCGGCCTTGACGAAGACGATCGCAGTGACCACTTCACCCTCCCCCTGAGATCCGGACGGTCCGACCCTACCGGGGCGCGTCCGGGGGGTCAGCCGCGGCTCAGGGCGGCGAGGCGGCGGGCGGGACCGGCCCGGCGGGCCAGGAGCGCGAACGCCACCCCGGCGACGAAGCCGTAGATGTGCGCGGCGTAGGCCACGTTGCTCTTGTCGTCGCCCAGCGAAAGCCACTGCAGGACGAACCAGTAGCCGAGCACCACCCACACCGGCAGCCGCACCACGATGACCGGCGGGACCCAGCTGACGATGCGTCCCCGCGGGTTGAGGATCGCGTAGGCGCCCATCACCCCGGCGATGGCGCCAGACGCGCCGATGAGCGGGACGGTGCCGTCGGGCGACGTCCAGGCGAACCCGTAGACGGCCACGAGCCCGAAGAACAGGTAGCTGAGCAGGTAGCGCCATCGGCCGAGCCGGTCTTCGACGCCCATGCCGACCACGAACAGCGCGACCAGGTTGCTCAGCAGGTGCAGCGCATCGGAGTGCAGGAACATCGAGGTGAACGCCGACGTCCACGGGGCCTTGCCGAACGTCGCCGGGCCGCAGTCGTCGACGACCTTCGGCGGCAGCGGGCGCTGGTCGCCGGTCGTCAGCTCCGACGGGACGGCGCCGTACTGGTAGCTGAAGTGCTCGACCTTGCAGGTGCGGACCTCGCCCTCGCCGTACCAGGTGGCGAAGTTCGACATCGGCGTGATCAGGAACACCACCACGTTGGCGGCGACCAGCAGGTAGGTCGCCCAGGGGACGCGCCGAGCCGGCTGGCTGTCGTAGAGGGGCAGGGCCACCCCGTCACCTTAGTGGGCGGTGGCTCCGGGGCTTGGACGGCTCGTACCCCCCGTCGTAGGCGCGGTCGATCCACTCGCGCAGGCCTTCGGCGCCGTGCGCGGGGCACGTCCAGGCACCGGCGACCTCGACGAGCCGGACGCCGGGCAGATCGAGCCAGCGCAGCACGCACTCCATCTCCTCCGCCGTCGCGCCCGCGGACGGCGGCGCACCGAGCGCGACGCCGCCGGGCGCCTCGCCGGACGGCGGGAACACCGTCTCGGCGGTGGCGATGAGGGCGTCGACGTAGGGGCGCGGGTGGGCGCGCGGCGGAACGTTCCCCGCGGCGGCGAGCCGTCCGTAGCGGACCACCGACAGCTCCCAGCCGCCGTCGAACGCGGGACGGGCCGCGACCAGCTCCGGCAGCCGGGCGAACGCGGCGAGGCGCTGCCCGCGCGCGGCGGCGCGGACGAACGCGGCGAGCCGGTCGCGCTGCGCACCGGCCTCCTCGTAGCGCAGCTCGGACGCGAGCCGGTCGATGCGGACCTGCGCGGCCGCGACCACGGGACGCACGTCGCCCTCCATGACCGTGCGGGCCGTCCCGACGTGGACCTCGTAGGCGTCGGCGGACTCGCGTCCGTCGCAGGGCGCGCCGCAGCGCCCGATCTCCGCGAGCGCGCACGCGCGGGCATGGCCGCGCTCGATGATCCGGAGCGTCAGCCGCTGGGTGCACTGCCGCAGCGGGACGGCCTCGTGCAGCGCCGCGCGTGCCTCTTCGGCCTGCCGGCGCGACGAGATCGGCCCGAGGTAGCGGGCGCCGTCGGCGCGGCACTCGCGGACGATCGACAACCGCGGGAACGGCTCCACGGTCAGCTTCAGCCAGATCGCCCGCTCGGGGAACTTGGAGCGGCGGTTGTAGCGCGGCTTGTGCTCGGCGATCAGCCGCAGCTCGCGGACCTCGGCCTCCAGCCCGGTGGCGCACTCGATCGTCCGGACGCTCTCGGCGATGCCGACCATCTCCCGGACGCGCCACCGCGTCTCGGACCCGGTGAAGTAGCTGCGCACGCGCGAGCGCAGGTCGCCGCTCTTGCCGACGTACAGGACCTCGCCCGAGCCGTCCTCGAACAGGTAGACGCCGGGCACACTCGGGACGTCGTCGGCGAGGTGCCGCTTGCGGCGCTGCTCCGGGGTCGGGGCCTTGGCGAAGCTCCGCATCTCCTCCAGCGAGGTGACGTTGAACGACCCGAGCCGCTCGATCAGGCCGTGCAGGACCTCGACGGTGGCGCGGGCGTCGGCGAGCGCGCGGTGCGTCGGCTCGTTGGCCGTGCGGAAGAACCGGGACAGGGTGCTGAGCTTGCAGTTGGGCACCTCGTCCTTGGACAGGACGCGCCGCGCGAGGTCCACGGTGTCGACGACGGGGAACGCGGGCCAGGCGTAGCCGTGCTGGGCGCACGCGGCCTTCAGGAAGCCGATGTCGAACGACGCGTTGTGCGCGACGAGGACGCAGCCGCGCGCGAACTCCAGGAACGCGGGCAGCACCGCCTCGATCTTCGGCGCGGCCGTCACCATCGCCGTGGTGATGCCGGTCAGCGCGGTGATGAACGGCGGGACTGGCCCGCCGGGGTCGACGAGCGTGCCGAGCTCGCCGAGCTCCTCTCCCCCGCGCACCTTCACCGCGCCGATCTCGGTGATGGCCGAGTCGGCGGCCGAGCCGCCGGTGGTCTCCAGGTCGACCACCACGAAGGTGACCCCTGACAGTGGCGTGCCGAGGTCGTCCAGAGTTCCCTGGACGCCGGCCGTCCGGACACCGTGCGCAGCCGTCATGTGCGCGACCGTAGAGGACCCCACCGACAGAAGCCGGGCCCGCTAGGGTTGAGGTGCGCCGGCACGTCCCGCCGGGCGGGGGCCGCGGGGACGGTTCGGGGAGGCCGGGCGCGATCCGTCCGATCACGCGTCCGCCCTGGTTAGGGTGCGGGCGGCTCGGGAAGACACAGCCCACCGGCGGCGCAGCCCGGAAGGAGCGGGAACATCGACAGCGGCCCCGAAGCGACCCCCGGCGGCGAGGAACCCGCGGCGAAGCCGCGTGATGCCGAGGGGGCTCCCCCCGAGGCCCCCCGGAAAGAGCCGTGCCACGCCGCGGGGACGACCCCCCGGACCCCTCGGGAGGAGCCGCGTCAGCCCGGGGAGGCGACCTCGCAGGCCCCAGGGGAAGAGCCGCGTCAGGCTGGGGAGACGACGTCCGAGAACTCCGGGGAAGAGCGTCTTGGGCGGCCGCTGCCCGAGGCCGTGCGCCAGGCGGTCGTGGAGGCGGCCGCCGAGGTGATCGGGGGGCTGCCGCTGGACGACGTCCCCGCGCCGCTGCGCCGGTTCGCGCGGTTCGAGCGCCGCAAGCGCGCCAAGCTCGCCGGGCAGCACATCGCGGCGGCGCTGGAGAAGGACCCCGGCTTCCGGCGGCGCGTCGCCGAGCCGCTCCGCAGCCAGCAGGCCGGGCTGGCGGAGGCCGTCGAGGGCGGGGACGTGCCGCCCGCCGCCGACCCCGTCAAGGTCGCGGTGCTGGCCTACCTGCTGCGCCCCGCCGGCTGGACGGGCCTCGTCGAGGCCGCCCGCGAGGAGCTGGAACGCTCCGCGACCGCCTCGGAGGAGGAGGCCGCCGAGCGCCGGGTCGCCGCGCTGAAGGAGGACCTGGCCGCCGCCCGCACCGCCCGCGCCGCCGAGGTCGACCGGCTGCGCGCCGAGCTGCGCGAGACCAAGGCCGAGGTCGCGGACCTGCGCCGCAAGCTGCACGACGCGCGCACCCGGTTCCGGTCGGCGGAGGAGCGCGCCGACGCGGTCGCGGCCGAGGCGGAGCGGGCGCTCGCCGTCGCGCGCGAGTCGACGGCCGCGTCCGAGAAGGAGCTGCGCAAGCTGCGCGCCCGCGCCGCCCAGGCCGAGGCCGCCGCGGAGGCCGCCAAGCGCGCCGCGCGGGAGGGCCGCAACGTGGAGGACGTCCGGCTGCGGATGCTGCTCGACACGCTCGTGGACGCGGCGCAGGGCGTCCGGCGGGAGCTGGCGCTGCCGTCCACGATCGGGCGGCCCGCGGACGCGGTCGGCGCGCTGGAGCCCGACCGGGAGGCGCACCGCGCGCTGCCGGGCCGGGCGCTGTCCGACAGCGACCCGCAGTTGCTCGACCGGCTGCTGACCCTGCCGCGCGTCCATCTCGTCGTGGACGGCTACAACGTCACCAAGACCGGGTACGGGGAGCTGCCGCTGTCCGACCAGCGCACCCGGCTGCTGTCGGGGCTCGGCGGGCTCGCCGCGCAGACCCGCGCCGAGGTGACGTGCGTGTTCGACGGCGCGGAGCTGGACGCGCCGGTCGCCATCGCGGCGCCGCGCGGCGTCCGGGTGCTGTTCAGCCGCCCGGGGCAGACCGCGGACGAGCTGATCGGCGAGCTGGTGCGGGCGGAGCCGCAGGGCCGCGCCATCGTGGTGGTGTCGTCCGACCGGGAGGTGGCCGACGCGGCGCGGCGCGCGAACGCCCGGCCGTGCCCGTCGACGCTGCTGCTGCGGCGGCTCGGCAGGGCGTGAGCGCCAGGGCACGAGCCGTAAGCGCCGGCGCGAAGGCGCCGGCGGACGGTGCGGCCAGGCCATAAGGTGGCCATAAGGCTCCCGTAAGGGAAGTCTCGCGTTCGGTCATCTTGACATCACGGAAAGTGGACATTGTCCGCTGATGTCGATCAAAGAGTGACGAACCGGTTGTGACGGTTGTTGACCCTCGCTAATGTCGTCCGCTGACGTCGTGGACGAGAGGGGCGAGACCGACCGTGGCCAACGAACTCATCGGGGCACCAGCGCAGCGGCGTGACCGGAGAGGCGGTTCGGCGAGCAGAGTCGTCTCCCGTCGCCTGGCGGCCGTCACCTGCATCACCCTGACGGCCTCCTTGGCGTCCCCCCTGGCGGTGGCGCACGCCGAACCCAAGCCGACCAGGGCGCAGGCGCAGAAGAAGCTGAACAAGCTCAACGAGGAGATGGACCAGAAGGTCGAGCAGTACAACCAGAACAACGAGAAGCTCAAGGTCGCCAAGAAGAAGCTCGACGCGGCGACCAAGGCGAGCAAGCGGGAAGAGACGGCCTTCGAGCAGCAGCGCTCCAAGATCGCCGAGATGGCGGCCGCCGCGTTCAAGAACGGCGAGTCGACCGACGTGACCGGCTTCGTCGGCAGCAAGAACCCGCAGGCGATCCTCGACCAGGCGGCGGTCTTCTCGCACCTGTCGCAGGAGCGCAGCTCCCAGCTCACCCAGTTCCTCGCCACCGCGCAGCGGCTGCGCCGCGAGCAGGCCGTGGCCAAGACGGCCTACGACGAGGTGAAGTCCAAGACGGACGACCTGAAGAAGCAGAAGCAGGACCTCGACAAGAGGGTCGAGAAGCAGGAGGCGCTGGTCCGGCGGCTCGGCGGCGGCACGTCCTCGGGCGGCGGCGGCACCGGCGGCACCTACAACGGCTCCGCCAGCGGCTCGGCCCGCACGGCGCTCCAGTTCGCCTACGCGCAGCTCGGCAAGGCGTACCAGTACGGCGCCGAGGGCCCGAGCACCTACGACTGCTCCGGCCTGACCATGAAGGCGTGGGGCGCGGCGGGCGTCAGCATCACCCGCACCACCAACTCCCAGTACGCCGCCACCAGGCGGGTGTCCAAGAGCGACCTGCAGCCCGGCGACCTGGTGTTCTTCAGCGGCCTCGGGCACGTCGGCCTGTTCGTGGGCGGCGGCAAGATGATCCACGCCCCGAGCACGGGCAAGAACGTGCAGATCGTGAGCATCACCTCGGGCTACTACCTGAGCAACTACTACGGCGCCGGGCGTCCCTGACGCCCTGCCCGTCCGCCGCCTCACAGGCGGCCGGACGGACCGCCTTCACCAACGGACCAGGCCTTGACCTGGTCCGTTGTTGATTTTGTGGGGGTTTGCCTTCTGTTGGGGCTTTGGTACCTTGTCCTGACTCGCGGCGCCCCCCAGGCGCCACGACCCCGCGGCGCCCACCAGGCGCCACGACCCACGCGGCACGTTCTTCGGCCGCGTGCCGGCGGCACGATCCACGTGCCGCCTCCCCCCGGCGGCGCGCTCCACGCGTCGCCCGCGGCGCCGTCCGGCGCCGCGACGGTCTGTACGCAGACCGCGCCCGACCCCGCCCAACGTGCGCACGCCCGCAGCGTGCATGGCGCTGAGAGCGCTGCCACGGCGGTCCCGAGGGTCAGGCCGCAGGACGGTCCCCGGCGACGGGCCGCCGTCCGCACAACATCAGGCGCCGCTCTTTCGCACGCGGGAGACAGGTCCCGCGCACGGGCCCCATATCGCCCCCAGGATCGCAGCGGCAGCGCCGAGTCCGCCGACGAGCGGAACCGGGGACCCATAACCGCCGGCGTCCAGGGACCGTCCCTGGACGGGCATCCGGCACCCGGGGTGAATCGGTGCGCCTCTCCCGGACGACCCGGTGAGAGCCCGCCGTAGGGCCACTTCCTCGCCCGAACCCGTCAGCTAACCCGGTAGGCGTCTGGAAGAACGAAGGAGTGAGACCCGCAGCGTTACCTGGGCGTGGCCGCCCTCGTGCGGCCACGCCCCCCTTCCCCCTGCGCTCCGCCTCTCGGGGTGATCCGGCATGCCCGCGGGCGCGCCGTAGGGCCGCTTCCACGCCCGAACCCTTCAGCTGAGACCCCGGTAGGCGGCTTGGAAGTCTTGGAGATCCCCCCGTGCCAGGCACCCACCGCAAGAAGACCCCCGGCAAGCACCGCAAACCGAGCACCCGGTCCATCACCTGGCGGACGACCGGCGGCATCGTCGTCGGAGCCGCCGTCCTCGGCACCGCCGCGGCCACCGCGCAGGCGTCGGTCCTGCCGTTCGGGTCCCCGTCCGCCACGAGCGCGTCCGCAGACCTGCCGACGACCGGCGGGAAGGACGCGCGCAAGACGACGTCCAAGGACCGACAGAAGGACGAGGCCAAACGCAAGGACGGCAAAGCCTCCAGCAAAGGCTCCGGCCAAGGCTCCAAGGGCAAAAGCGGCGGCTCGCCCAAGAAGCCGTCCGCGAAGTCTCGGCCCACCGCCGCGCAGGCCATCGAGCTCGCCCGGTCGCAGGTGGGCATCACGGAGGACGGCGGCGGCGGGACCAAGTTCCAGAAGTGGTACATGAGCACCTCCCGCGCCCAGCAGACGCTCCAGCGCGACGGCGGCTCCCTCATCGCCTACAGCGACGCGAACTGGTGCGACATGTTCATCTCCTGGATCGGCGAGCGGATCGGCTTCAGCGACCAGATCGGCAGCGACGCCTGGACCGTCGCCCACGCCCGGTGGTTCCAGGCCAACGGCCGCTGGGGCGCCGAGCCCAGGCCGGGCGCGATCGTCTTCTACGCCTGGGGAGGCGGCAAGTCCAGCGGCGACATCCGGCACGTCGGCATGGTGGTCAGGAAGGTCGACGACGACACGATCGAGACCGTCGAGGGCAACACCGGCAACGCGGTCAAACTCAAGGAGCGTTCGACCGACGACGTCGTCGGCTACGGCTACCCCGCCTACAAGGGATGACGGCATCGGCTCCGCCACAGGCCGCACGGCCTCTGCCACAGGCGCCACAGCCTCCACCTCGTGCTGCATAGGATCGCGCACATGAAGGACGGCCTCGTCACGCGGCGCAGGGCGCTCGCCCTCGGCGCGGGCGGGGCCGCGGCACTGCTCGCGGGAGGCGCGGGCGCGGGCATCCTCGGCGCGCAGTCCGGCGACGACGGGACGCCCCGCGCAGGCGCGGCCGAAGGGATCGACGGGTTCGGTCCCCGCGACGCCGCCACCGTCCTCGGCAACCGCGCGCGCGCCGTGCGCAGCGGCGACCGTACGGCCTTCCTCGCGACGGTCGGCGCCGCGCCCCCCGCGTTCCAGGACGCCCAGTCCCGCCTCTACGACAACCTCCGCAGGATCCCAATGGACGGCTGGCGCGAACAGGTCGTCACCACCCAGACCCTGGACGGCGAGAAGGGCGTCGCGGTCGTCCGCGTCAGAGCGCGTTACAAGCTGCGCGGTTTCGACCGGGGCGACGTGGCCCGCACCCAGTACCTGGCCCTCGCCCCACGCTCCGGCGCCTGGACGATCGTCGGCGACGGCTCGCCGCACGGCTTCAAGGACGACGCCGAGATCTGGGACGGCGGCCCCCTGACCGTGTTCAAGGGCCGCGCGAGCCTCGTCATCGGCGACACCACGGGACTCGAAGAGATCGCACGGCGCCTGGACGCCGCCGTCCCCGTCGTCACCGGCGTCGTCGGCGGCGGCTGGGCGCGGCGGGCCGTCGCGCTCGTGCCCGCCGACGCGGCCCTCGCGTCCGCGCTCGCCGGGCCCGGGCAGAGCCTCGGCGAGATCGCCGCGCTCGCGACCGCCGCCCCGTCCGCCGGCGGAGGGCGGGGCGAGGACCGCGTCATCATCTCCCCCGGCACCTTCGGCCGCCTCAACGAGCTCGGCCGCGACGTCGTCCTCGCCCACGAGCTGACGCACGTCGCCACAGGCGGCGCCCGCGACCGCACCACGCCGCTGTGGCTCATCGAGGGCTTCGCCGACTACGTCGGCTACCGCGGGGCGAAGATCGGCGTGCGGGCGGCGGCGGGCGAGCTGCGCCGCGAGGTGGCGGCGGGCCGGATCCCGTCCGCGCTGCCCGCCGCGAACGCGTTCGCGGGCGGCTCGCCGCGCCTCTCCCAGGCCTACCAGGAGGCCTGGCTCGCCTGCCGGATGATCGCCGACCGGTACGGTGAGGCGACGCTCGTGCGGCTCTACCGGACCGCCGGGCGCGTCCCGGAGGAGACCGCGCTGCGCGACGTGCTGCGCCTCCCCCGGGACCGCTTCACCGCCCTTTGGCGCGACTACCTGAAGAAGGAACTCACGTGACCGAGCGAAGCAAGGCGGGGGGACGGCCGCGGATCGCTGCGTCCGTCACCGCCGCCGGGCTCTTCGGCGCCGTCGCGGTCGTCCTCGCCATGACCACGCCGTGGAACCCGCTGCCCGGCCACGTCCCCGGCGGACGCGTGGAGCCCGATCCGGCGCTCGACTTCTCCCCGTCCGAGATCGCGCGGTCCAAGGCGTTCGACTCGGCCGTCAACCCGCCCGCCTACACGGGCCTCGTCGTCGGCCTGGTCGTCATATTCGCGCTGGGCTTCACTCCGCTCGGCGCCCGCTTCATCGGCTGGGTCACCACCCGCACCCACCGCCGCCCGCACCCACCGAGGGGGGACGACCCCCCACACCCCCCGGAGCGCCTTCGGCTTCGTCTTTGGCGAATCATCGTCGCAACCATGGCGCTGACGACGGTGCTGCGCGTCGCGGGGCTGCCGTTCGACGTCTGGAGCGAGTCGGTTCTGCGCCGGTACGGGCTGTCGACGCAGAGCTGGCCCTCGTGGCTCGTCGACCAGCTCAAGTCCCTCGGCGTCACGTGGGTCATCTACACGATCGCCCTGCTGCTCCTGTACTCGGTCGTGCGCCGCTTCCCGCGCTACTGGTGGACGGGCGCCGCCGCCGGAGGCTTCCTCCTGGTCGTACTGGTGTCGTTCATCTACCCGATCGCCGTCGAGCCCGTGTTCAACAAGTTCCACTCACTGCCTGAAGGGCGGTTGCGCACCGACCTGCTCGCGATGGCCGAGCGGGACGGCGTGCCCGTGGAGGACGTCCTCGTCGCGGACGCGTCCCGCAGGACGACGTCGCTGAACGCCTACGTGTCCGGTTTCGGGTCCACGCGCCGGATCGTCCTGTACGACACGCTGCTGAAGTCGCCGCCCGCCCGGGTCGAGTCGATCGTCGCGCACGAGCTCGGGCACGCCAAGCGCGACGACGTCCTGTACGGAACGCTCGTGGGCGCGCTCGGCATCGCCGGGGCGATGTGCCTCCTCTACCTCCTGATGACCTCTCCGCGCCTCCTGAGCCGCGCGGGCGTCGCACCCACCGGCCCGCCCGCCCCCACCGGCCCGCGCGCTTCCACCGGCCCGCCCGGACGTGGCCGCTCCGGCGGAGCCGCCGACCCCCGGTCGATCGCGCTCGTCCTCGCGCTGGTCGCGGCCGGGACGCAGGTCGGCGCCCCGGTCCAGAACCTCGTCAGCAGGCGCATCGAGGCCCGGGCGGACGCGCACGCGCTGAACCTCACCCGCGACCCGGCGACGTTCGTGTCGATGCAGCACGAGCTGTCGGTGCGCAACATCTCCGACCTGAACCCCGACGGCATGGAGTACCTGCTGTGGCTCACGCACCCGTCGGGCCCCGACCGGATCGCCATGGCCCGCACCTGGGCGCGCATGCACCACGTCCCGGAGCCCCCGCCGCTCCGCTAGCCGCTGGCCGGGCGGCGGGTCAGTCACCCCCTGCGCGCTGCTTGTCCGGCCGTTGCGCGCCCCGCTGCGCGGAGAGCGTCGCGGCGTCCACGCGCGGCGCCGTCGTCACCGACCGCTTCAGCGCGCTGCCCTTCACCCAGTCGTTCCACTTGAGCTGCCAGTAGCCCCAGCCGTTGTCCGGCTCCAGCTCCCGGTCGGACCCGGTCACCGTCACCACGTCGCCGCGCTGCGCCAGCCCGTAGAACCACTTAGCGTTGGACGGACTGATGTTGATGCAGCCATGGCTGACGTTGGAGCTGCCCTGGCTGCCGACCGACCACGGCGCGCTGTGGACCCACTCGCCGCTCTCGGAGATGCGCACGGACTTGTACACGGTGAGGCTGTAGCCGCCTGGGCCGCCGGGGCTGACGCCCATCCACGCCGACGTCATGACCGTGGGGTCCTGCTTCTCCATCGTCAGGTGGACGCCGTTGGTGGTGGTGAACATGCGGGCCCCGCCCCTGCCCATGCTGGTCGGGATGGTGCGGACCTTCTTGCCGTTGACCTTCACCACCATCTTGTGGCTGTCCTCGCCCGCCGTGGAGATGTGCGAGTCGCCGACCTTGAAGTCGACGGCGTAGTTTTTGCCGCCGTACACGTCGCCGCCGGTGCGCACACCGCTGAGGTGGGCCTGGAACGACACCTTGGTGTGGGCGGGCCAGTACTGCCTGGTCCGGAACACGACCTCCTTATCGCTGAACCAATGCCAGGCGCCCTCGACGGTCTTGTCCGCCCGCACCTCCAGCGCCTGCTCGACCGCCTTCCTGTCCTGCACGCCGCGCTCGAACTGCATGACGATGGGCATGCCGACGCCGACCGTCTCCTTGGCGTACGGCCCCTCGACCGTCACGTCGTTCGTCTTCGTGACCTTGGCGGTGGCGAAGCGGCTGCTGACCGTCCTGGTCCTGCCGTCCTCGCCGATCGCCGTCGCGCCGACCGTGTACGTCCGGCCCGGTTCGAGCGTCCAGCGCGACCTCCACCGCGTCCTGTCGGCGTTCAGGTCGCCCTCGACCAGCCCGCCGCCGGCCGACACGGTCACGTTCTCGATGGTGCCCCGGTACGCCTGGACGGCGATGGGGCTGTCCGGCCTGAGCTGTCCCCCGCCGCCCGCCGGCGACACCGTGAGCCTCGTGGCGTCCTTGCCGTCCGCCTCGCCGCCCGAGCAGGCCGCGGCGCCCGCGACCATGCCGGCGCCGATGAGCACTGCCGCCGCCCGGCGGCCCCGGTCTCCCGGTCCTGAGCCACCCACCCCCATGTGGTCCCCCCGGTCGTCCTACTGGGCGATCGGTCCGCCTCCCCAGCCACGTCGCTGGAACGGCGCCCAGTATGTGAAAGGGCCGGTACCCGCAAAAAAGCGGACACCGGCCCCTCATGGGGTTCTTTTACTGATCAGTGGGCGAAATGACCCCGGTAGTACTCGAAGACCAGACCGATCGTGGACAGCAGCGTGGCGGCCACGCCGAGGATGACCAGCCACCAGCCGAACACGACGCCGAGCGCCACGGCCGCGGCCGACAGCCCGAGGAACAGCGGCCACCAGCTGTGCGGGCTGAAGAAGCCCAGCTCACCGGCCGCGTCTGCGATGTTCCCCTCGGGGTCGTCCTCGTACAGCGGACCGCCGTTCGCGGCCTCCAGCCGCCGGACGGTGAAGTGCACGTAGAACCCGATGAGCCCGGCGAGCCCGACCGCGAGGCCCAGCGCCGTCGTGCCCGTCCAGTCACCGGACCAGAGCCAGTACACGATGTCGGTCGCCAGGAAGAACAGCGCGGACCCGTAGAACATGAACGCCTGGACGCGCATCGGCTACTCTCCCTTCGTCCCGGCGAGCTCGCCCTTGGCGCCCACATGCGGATGGTGCAGGTCGAACGCCGGCCGCTCGGAACGGATCTTCGGAATCGAGTTGAAGTTGTGCCGCGGCGGCGGGCACGACGTCGCCCACTCCAGCGACGCGCCGTAGCCCCACGGGTCGTCGACCTCGACGCGCTTGCCCCGCTTCCACGTGATGTACACGTTGTAGAAGAACGGCAGCATGGACGCCCCGAGGACCAGCGAGAAGATGCTGGAGATCTCGTTGAGGCCCTGGAACTCGTCCGCGTAGTCGGCGTACCGGCGCGGCATGCCCGCGGCGCCCAGCCAGTGCTGGACGAGGAATGTGCCGTGGAAGCCGATGAACAGCAGCCAGAAGTGGATCTTGCCGAGGGTGTCGTTCAGCATCTTGCCTGTCCACTTCGGCCACCAGAAGTAGAAGCCCGCGAACATCGCGAACACCACGGTGCCGAACACGACGTAGTGGAAGTGCGCCACGACGAAATAGGAGTCGGACAGCTGGAAGTCCATCGGCGGCGACGCCAGGATCACGCCGGTGAGCCCGCCGAACAGGAACGTGACGAGGAAGCCGAGCGACCACAGCATCGGCGACTCGAACGTCAGTTGTCCTCGCCAGATCGTCCCGACCCAGTTGAAGAACTTCACCCCCGTGGGCACGGCGATGAGGAACGACATGAAGGAGAAGAACGGCAGCAGCACCTGGCCGGTGACGAACATGTGGTGCGCCCACACGGTGACGGAAAGGCCCGTGATGCTGATGGTCGCGAACACCAGTCCGATGTAGCCGAAGACGGGCTTGCGGCTGAACACCGGGAGGATCTCCGTCACGATGCCGAAGAAGGGCAACGCGATGATGTAGACCTCCGGATGCCCGAAGAACCAGAACAGGTGTTGCCACAGCAGGGCGCCGCCGTGCGCGGCGTCGAAGATGTGCGCGCCGAGCTTGCGGTCGGCCTCCAGCGCCAGCAGCGCCGCGGCGAGGACCGGGAACGCGACCAGCACGAGGATGGACGTCAGCAGGACGTTCCACGTGAAGATCGGCATCCGGAACATCGTCATGCCGGGCGCGCGCATGCACAGGATCGTGGTGATGAAGTTGACGGCGCCCATGATGGTGCCGAACCCGGACATCGCCAGGCCCATCACCCACATGTCGCCGCCGATGCCCGGCGAGCGGACCGCGTCCGACAGCGGGGCGTAGGCGAACCAGCCGAAGCTGGCCGCGCCGCCCGGGGTCAGGAAGCCCGCGATGACGATGAGGCTGCCGAACAGGAACAGCCAGTACGCCAGCATGTTCATCCGCGGGAACGCCACGTCGGGCGCGCCGATCTGCAGCGGCATGATGACGTTGGTGAAGCCCGCGAACAGCGGCGTCGCGAACATCAGCAGCATGATCGTGCCGTGCATGGTGAACAGCTGGTTGAACTGCTCGTTGCTGACGACCTGCATGCCCGGCTCGAACAGCTCGGCGCGCATCACCAGCGCGAGGACGCCGCCGAACAGGAACATGACGAACGACGTGATCAGGTAGAGGTAGCCGATCACCTTGTGGTCGGTGGACGACATCCAGGAGGCGAGGATGCGCCCCTTGGTCGTCCGGGGGGCGGCGGGCGGCGCGGTGGGCGCGTGAGTGGTCGCGGTCACCTGGCACCTCCCGCGGCCAGCGCGGCCTTGGAATCGGCGATGTACTTGGTGTACTCGCCGGGCGTCACGACCTTGAGCTGGAACAGCATCCGGCTGTGGTCGACACCGCAGAGCTCGGCGCAGCGGCCCTCGTACACGCCGGTCTTGTTCGCCGTGAACTCGAACTCGTTGTCGTAGCCGGGCATGACGTCCTTCTTGTAGATCAGCGCCGGGACCCAGAACGAGTGGATGACGTCGTTGGAGTGCAGGCGGACGCGGACTTTCTGGCCCGTGGGGATCGTCATCACCGGCTTGTTGGGCGCGGGCCCGTTCGGCGCGACGGGCTGTC
This sequence comes from Actinomadura sp. 9N215, assembly GCF_044326345.1. Taxonomy (NCBI): domain Bacteria; kingdom Bacillati; phylum Actinomycetota; class Actinomycetes; order Streptosporangiales; family Thermomonosporaceae; genus Actinomadura; species Actinomadura sp. 9N215. The sequence goes on from NZ_JBIRBA010000046.1 coordinate 41,929, forward strand.
CGACGACGTGCGCGACGAGCCGCTCCTTGCCCGCGGCGTCCTTCTCCTTGTAGTCGAACTGCCAGCTCCACTGGAACGCGGTCACGTCGACGACCACGGCGGGGTTGCCGGTGGTCTTCTCGACGTAGTTCTCGTCCCGTGCGGTGAAGTAGAACAGGACCGCGATGACGACGAACGGGACCGCCGTGTAGAGGATCTCGATCGGCAGGTTGTAGCGGACCTGGGGCGGCAGGTCGTCGGAGCGCTTGCGGTGGAACAGGATCGCCCAGATGATCAGGCCCCAGACGGCGGCCCCGACCGCGAACGCCGCGATCCAGGAGCCCTGCCACAGGTGCAGCATGCGCTCGCCCTGCTCGCTGATCGGCTCGGGCATGCCCAGGCGGCTGCCGCTGCACGCGGTGGCTGACAGCGCCAGCAGGCCCAGCGCGCCGGCGCTTCTCAATGCGCGGCGACCGCGCACAGGCGTACGCCGCTCCCTAGAGCGGGTCGGACTCACGGAATGCCTTCCCCACGGATGAAAGCCCGGTCGGCCGGGCGGAGAGATCAGTTGTCACACGTGCGATGGACACACTAGCGCGAGGGTCACGCGAACCCCCGATCGGGTGCCGGGTTAGTGTTTCCGCGTGGCCGAACCGAGCACGCCGAGCGCGCCGGGCACGTCAGGCGGGCCGCGCGCGCCGGGCACGTCCGGCACCGCCCGCGACACCGCCCGCGCCGGGACCGCCTACTTCGACGCGGCGTCCACCGAGCCGCCGCATCCCGCGGCCCGGTCGGCGCTGCTTGAGGCGCTCGACGCCGGGTGGGCCGATCCGGCGCGGCTGTACGGACCGGCGCGCGGCGCCCGCAGGCTCCTCGACCGGGCCCGCGCGGGGGTGGCGGGCGTCCTGGGGGCCCGCGCGGACGAGGTGTCGTTCACGTCGTCGGGCACGCAGGCGGTGCATCTGGCCGTCCTCGGCGGGCTCCGGGCGCGCCATCGGGTCGGACGCCACCTGGTGGTGAGCGCGGTCGAGCACTCCAGCGTCCTGCACGCCGCCGAGGCGCACGAACGCGACGGCGGCGAGGTGACCGTCGTCGGCGTCGACCGGACGGGCCGCGTCGATCCCGGCGAGTTCGCCGCGGCGCTGCGTCCGGACACCGCGCTCGCGTGCCTGCAGTCGGCCAACCATGAGGTCGGGACTATCCAGCCCGTCGCCGAGGCGGCGGAGGCGTGCCGTGCCGCCCGCGTCCCCTTGTTCGTCGACGCGGCGCAGTCCCTCGGGCGGGTGGACGTCCCCGGCGGCTGGTCGTTCCTCGCGGGCAGCGCCCACAAGTGGGGCGGGCCCGCGGGCGTCGGGGTGTTCGCCGTCCGGAAGGGCACCCGGTGGCGGTCACCGCTGCCGGACGACGAGCGCGAGCAGCGACGGGTCCCCGGGTTCGAGAACGTCCCGAGCATCGTGGCGGCCGCGGCGGCGCTGGAGGCGTACCGCGCGGAGACGGCGGCGGACGCGGCGCGCGTCTCCGCTCTCGTCGACCGCATCCGCGCGGAGGTGCCGCGGGCCGTCCCGGACGTCGAGGTCGTCGGCGACCCCGTCCGGCGGCTGCCGCACCTGGTGACGTTCTCCTGCCTGTACGTGGAGGGCGAGGCGCTGCTGACCGAACTCGACCGGCTGGGTTTCGCCGTTTCGTCCGGAAGTTCGTGTACGGCGGATACGCTGCGTCCCAGTCATGTGCTGGAGGCGATGGGCGTGATTACCCACGGGAACGTGCGGGTATCGCTGCCGCGTGGCGTTGGTTCGGCGGACGTCGACCGGTTCCTGGCCGTGCTGCCCGGCGCCGTCGACCGCCTCCGCCGGACGACGCTGAACCATGTCGACACAGGGAGGCGGTCGCGCCCATGAGGTTCCGAGGCCGCGCCAAGAGCGGGGCGCCCGCCGACGCCGCGCCGCCCCCCGCCGCCGAGCCGTCCGCGCCGCCGCCCGTGCTGGTCATCGACGCGCTGGGCCGCAAGTGCCCCATCCCGATCATCATGCTGGCCGAGCGGATCCGGGAGGTGCCGGTCGGGCAGATCGTCGCCGTCCTCGCCGACGACGCCGCCGCCCGCACCGACGTCCCCGCCTGGTGCCGCATGAAGTCGCAGGACTTCGTCTGGGAGGAGACCCTCCAGCAGGGCGGCTGGGGCTTCCACATCCGCCGGACGTACTGAGCCGCCGGACGTACTGGGACGCAAGCCGGAAGGG
>NZ_JBIRBA010000047.1:0-43907 GCF_044326345.1 Actinomadura sp. 9N215
TCGCCCGCCAACACCCCAACGGACACCTCCAACACCTCGGCCGCACCGACACCCAAACCAAAATCCGCGGCTACCGCATCGAAACAACAGAAATAGAAACAACACTCACCACCCACCCCAACATCCAGACCGCCACGGTCATCCCACATCGCGACCGACTGGTCGCCTACGTGGTCGCCTTCCGGCCCTTGGGCGCCAACGAGCTGCGCGACCACCTCAAGGCCCGGCTCCCCCAACACATGATCCCCGCGGCGTACGTCTTCCTCGACGCCATACCGCTGACCACGAGCGGGAAGGTGAACCGATACGCGCTGCCCGACCCCGGCCGCACCCGCCCCGAGCTGACCGATGCCTACCGGCCGCCCCGGACGCCGACCGAACGGACGATCGCCGCGATCTGGGCGGAGGTTCTCGGACTCGACCGCGTCGGCATCCACGACAATTTCTTCGAGCTCGGGGGGCACTCGATTCTCGCCACCAAGGTGGTCGCGCGAATCCGGAGCGACCTTCGCACGGGCCCCCTGCTCGCCGACCTCTTCGACAGCCCCACAGTGGCAGGGCTCGCCAGCGCCATCGATGACAGCGTCGGCACCGAACCACCGCCACCGCTCGTCCGTGCCGACCGGGACCAGCGGCTTGAACTGTCGTTCGCTCAGCAGCGGCTCTGGTTCCTCAACAGGCTCTCCCCGGACGGCGCCGAGTACAACGTCCCGATAGCCCTACAGCTCACCGGAGACCTGGACGTCGACGCGCTGCGCCAGGCGCTGGACGAGCTCGTCACCCGCCACGAGATTCTCCGCACGACCGTGTCCACCACCGCGGACGGCACGCCGATACAGCACATCGACGAAGCACACCGAGTGCGCCTGCTCGTCTCCGACCTCTCCGAGCAGTCGTCCGACCATGCGTTGGCGGAGGCTCGCCGTCTCGTGGGGTCCGACGCGACCGCACCATTCGACCTGCGCCGCGACGCACCCTTCCGAGCACACTTGATCCGGGTCGGCGAAGGCGACCACGTGCTCTCCATGACGCTGCATCACATCGCGGCCGATCATGCTTCGGCGGCTGTTCTGCATGACGAGTTGTCTGTCCTGTACAGCGCGTTCCGCCAGGGCCTGCCCTGTCCCCTGGCCCCGCCGACGATCCAGTACGCGGACTTCGCAGCCTGGCAGCGCCAGTGGCTGAGAGGTGACGTCCTCCGGCGGCAGGTCGACTACTGGCGCGCCCAGTTGACCGATCTACCGGTCCTCGAACTGCCCACCGACGGGCCCAGGCCCGCACATCGCGACCCCGCGGGCGCCCTTTATCAGTTCAGCGTCCCGGCCGAGGTCAGCAACAAACTGCGCGAGCTCAGCCGGGAGGCGGGCTGCACCACCTTCATGACGCTCCTGGCGGCTTTCCAGGTTCTGCTGTCCCGTCACAGCGGACAGGACGACATCGCGGTCGGGTCCCCGATCGCCGGTCGCGCCCAACCGGAGACCGAACGCCTGATCGGATTCTTCGTCAACACCCTCGTCTTCCGCGGAGACCTGGCCGGAGATCCCACCTTCCGGGAACTCCTCGGCCGGGTGCGCAGGACGGCGTTGGATGCCTATGCCCACCAGGACCTGCCTTTCGAGCATCTCGTCGAGGTTCTCCGGCCCGAGCGGGGCCGAGGCCGCCATCCACTGTTCGACGTGTTCTTCAGCTATCGGACCCGCGGTGATCTACCCGTCCAGGCCGACCTCGGTGGCGTTTCCGCCTGCGGCTTGCCGATCGACCACGTCACCTCGCAGTTCGACCTGACCCTGAACGTGACCGACGATCAGCACGCCGTGCACGCCGCCCTGGAGTACAGCGTCCGGCTCTTCGACCCGGTGACGATCGAGCGGCTTGCCTCGCACCTACTGAACATCCTGGAAGCGATAACCGCCGAACCAGAGGTGCGGCTCAGCCGGATCGCGATGGTGCCGGACACCGAGCGGGCGGAGCTGGCGGCATGGAGCACGGGCCCGCCCGCGCCCTCACCTGTCCGTCCCCTCCACCTTGCCATCTCCGACCAGGCGGCTTTGACCCCGGACCACGTCGCAGTCGTGGCGGCGGACCAGCAGCTGACGTACGAGGAGCTGAACCAGGACGCCGAGCAGCTCGCGCGCCATCTGGTGACGCTCGGCGTCGGCCCCGAATCCGTCATCGCGATCTGCCTGCCCCGCAGCCCCCTCCACGTCACCGCGATGCTTGCTGTCTGGAAGGCCGGAGCCACCCACCTGGTGCTCGATCCCGGCAACCCGCTGGCCAGCACCGCGTACCAGCTGACCGACAGCGCGGCCGCAGTCCTCATCACCGCCACCGAGCTCCTCGACGGCCTGCCCGAGCACCCCATCCCGCTCGTTCTCGTGGACGACAGGGCCGACCTCGATGCCCTCCCCGCCGTCGAGGAGGCCGAAGCGCACCGGCTTGGCCCGCACCTGGACAACGCCGCGTACCTGACTTATACCTCCGGCTCCACCGGTGCTCCGAAGGCGGTCACCGTCACCCATCGCAGCCTGGCCGCCTACGTGCAGCACATCACGAGGCGCCTCGACCTGCGCGGCGGTGCCGGCTACGCGACCCTGCAGTCACTGAGCGTCGACTTCGCGGTCACGATGCTCTACCCCGCCCTGGCCCAAGGCGGCACCGTGCACCTCCTGCCGCCCGACATCGACTCCGACCGGCTGTGGGCGCATCTCCGGGACCAACGCATCGACTACATCAAGCTGCTCCCCACCCAGCTGGCCGCCTTGACGGCCGATGGCGGAGCGCCCGCGGCCGACTTGCCCGTCACCGCGCTCGTCCTCGGCGGGGAACCCCTCCCCGGCCCGCTGCTGAGCGGACTGGAGGGCGTCTCGGTCCACAACCACTACGGTCCCAGTGAGACCACGGTCGGTGTGACGACCCATCCGGCAGAGTCCGGGAGCTCCTCCGGTGACGTTCCGATCGGCACTCCTCTCGCGAACATCTCGGCGCTCGTTCTGGACGAGAATCTCCGCCCGGTGCCCGTGGGCGTTCCCGGGGAGCTGTTCATCGGCGGCGTCCAAGTGGCCCGTGGTTACCACGGCAGGGCCGCTCTCACCGCCGAACGCTTCGTCGCCGATCCCCATGGCGGCGAGGGTTCCCGGATCTACCGCACCGGCGACCGGGTCCGTTGGAACCGGGAGGGCCTGCTGGAGTTCCTCGGCCGGGCCGACGACCAGGTCAAGATCCGCGGTCACCGGGTAGAGCCAGGGGAGATCGAAAGAGCGCTCGTCGCGCATGCCGCCGTCCAGGCCGCCGCGGTCGTGCCCCGCGGGGACGTTCCGAGCGAGACCCGCCTGTTCGGATATCTGGTCCCCGCCGCCGACACCCTGCCTGACGTCAGCGAGTTGCGCGCCTTCCTGCGCGCCCGCCTTCCCGATCACATGATCCCGGCGGGCTTCCTTTCCCTGGACCGCCTACCGCAGACAAGCAGCGGGAAACTCGACCGCAAGGCGCTGCCCGCGCCGGACGGCGACCGGCCGACACTGGCCGCGGCGTTCATCGCCCCCGCCACCGGAACCGAGCAACTCTTGGCCGACATCTGGCGGCAGGTGCTGCGTATCGACCGGATCGGCGCCCACGATGACTTCTTCGATCTCGGTGGTCATTCCATTCTCGCCACCCAGGTCGTGTCCCGCATCCGCGTCCGGTTCCACGTCGACTTGCCGGTCGCCGCCGTGTTCGACGCCCCGACTCTCGCCGGGCTCGCCGCTACCATCGACACGGCCGCTCGAAGCCAGCCGCCGCCTCCGATAGCACCGATCGACGGGAACGGCCCTCTCACGCTGTCCTTCGCCCAGCAGCGACTGTGGTTCCTCAACCGGCTGGAGCCCGACAGCCCCGAGTACAACATTCCCAGCGCCCTCCGGCTGACCGGGGAACTCGACACCGCGGCGCTTCAGCGGGCGCTCGACGAGATTGCGGCCCGCCATCGCGTGCTCCGCACCACCATCGCTACCGCTGCCGACGGAACGACGTCGCAGCACGTACATGCGCCCGCACCGGTGGAGCTGACCTCCGTCGATCTCTCCGGGCTCCCAGCCGACCAGGCCGAAGATCGGGCCCGCCGCGTGCTGGACGAGGTGTCCGCCGCCCCGTTCGACCTCGCCGTCGATCCGCCCCTGCGCACCACCCTGATCCGGATCGGCCAAGACGAGCACGTGCTGGGGTTCACGCTCCACCACATCGCGTCCGACGATTGGTCAACGGGTATCTTCGCCCGCGAGCTGTCAGCGCTCTATTCGGCGTTCCGTTCAGGAGAGCCGTCACCGCTGCCGCCACTCGAGGTCCAGTACGCCGACTACGCGGCATGGCAGCGCGAAGTGCTCGCCGGAGGGGCCCTGGAAGATCAGCTTGGCTACTGGAGCACTCAGCTGGCCGGGCTGCCCGCCATGGACCTTCCTACAGACCGGCCGCGTCCGCCTGTTCGCAACTCTGCCGGCGCTCTTCACACGTTCGCCGTCCCCGTCACGACCGTCGGCGGCCTCCAGCGTCTGAGCCGTGAGCATGGCTGCAGCATGTTCATGACGCTACTGGCCGCGTACCAGGTACTGCTGAACCGCCACACCGGCCAGCTCGATCTCGCGATCGGCAGTCCCATCACCGGTCGTACGCATCCCGACACCGAGCAGCTCATCGGGTTCTTCGTCAACACCCTGGTGCTGCGAGCCGACGCTTCCGGAGACCCGCCGTTCACGGAACTGCTGGCACGCACGCGGAAGGTCGCTCTGGACGCCTACGCTCACCAGGACGTGCCCTTCGAGCACCTGGTCGACGCACTTCAACCTGTACGCGACAGAGGTCGGCACCCGCTCTTCGACGTCATGTTCAGCTACGCCGCCGGTCACGATGACTTCCCCGGCCTGGCCGACATCGACGCCTGCGGCTTCCCTATCGGGCACACCACCAGCAAGTTCGACCTGACGCTCAACCTCGCCGAGAACGACGGAACGCTGCGTGCCGCCTTCGAGTACAGCACCGACCTTTTCGACCTCGAAACGATGGAGCAGCTAGCCAGCCGCTTGATCACGATCCTGCGGAGCGTGGTCGACGACCCGGGCGTCCGGCTGAGCGAGATCGACCTCCTGGACGAGTCGGAGCGGGAGCAACTGGCCCGCTGGAGCAGCGGCCCGCAGCGGCCCCGGCCCGATCGGCTGCTCCACGAATCCATCGCGGCTCAGGCGGCACGATTCCCGGACTCCGTCGCGGTGGTCGCGGACGAACGATGGTCGACCTACCAGGCCCTGGACCAGGCGGCCAACCGGCTGGCCCACCACCTTCGGGACCTCGGCGCCGGTCCGGAGACCGTCGTCGCCGTCGGACTTCCCCGCGGTGTCGAACTCGTCACCACCGTCCTCGCCATCTGGAAGTCCGGCGCGGCATATCTGCCCCTCGATCCGGGTGATCCGCCTGAACGGCTCGCCTACCAGCTCGACGACGCCGCCGCGGGTCATCTCGTCACCACGAACGAACTCCGCGGCTCGTTCAGCGCCTCCGCGTCCGATGCGCGCCGCACCGTCGTCCTCGACGACCCCGTCACCGCAGCCGCGCTGGACAAGAGGCCCACTCGGTCCCCGTCCGGCCATGCCCGTCCGGACACTGCCGCCTATCTGATCTACACCTCCGGCTCTACGGGAACGCCCAAGGCCGTCGTCACCGCTCACGAGAGTTTGGCCAATCGGGTGCACTGGCAGCTCGAGGCCCATGGCTTCGGACCCGGCGACCGGGTCCTGCAACGCACGGCCCCCACGTTCGACGTCTCACTCTGGGAGCTGTGCGGCCCGCTGGTCGCCGGCGGCACCGTGGTCATCGCGCCGCACGACGCCGACCGGGATCCTGGCGCGCTGGCGCGCGCGGTCCACCGGCATTCCATCACCGCGGTGGACCTGGTGCCCGCACTGCTCGGCCCCTTCCTGGACGCGGCTGATCCCCGGTGGACCACGCGCCTGCGGCTGATCACCTGCGGTGGAGAACCCCTTCCGCGATCGCTGGTCCGGCGCTGCCACGACCGTCTCGGGGCCCACGTCGAGGTGCGAAATCTCTACGGCCCGACCGAGGCGTCGATCGACGTCACCGACGCCGTCTGCCTCCCCGACGCCCCACACGACCCCGACATCGGGACGCCTCACGCCAACACCGCGTGCCATGTCCTGGACGCATCGCTGAACCCCGTTCCCACGGGGGTCGCCGGTGAGTTGTACATCGCGGGCACGGCGCTGGCTCGCGGCTATCACGGACGGCCCGATCTGACCGCCGAACGGTTCGTCGCGAATCCCGTCGGAGCCGACGGCACCCGGATCTACCGCACGGGAGACAGGGCCCGCCGGCGCCGGGACGGGCATCTGGAGTTCCTCGGACGTCTCGACGCGCAGGTCAAGATCCGCGGACACCGTGTGGAGCCCGGCGAGGTCGAGGCGGCGCTGGCCGATCACCCCGGCGTGGGGACCGCCGTTGTGACGGCGCCGAAGGACGCCGCCGGCACCCTGCGGCTGACCGCGTACATCGTCCCGACTGACAGTGACCGTGCCGCTGACATCGGTGAGCTGCGGGACTTCCTCCGCGAACGGCTCACCGAGCCGATGATCCCCGCGGTCTTCGTGATCATCACCGATCCGCCGCTCACCTCCAGCGGCAAGATCGATCGCAAGGAGCTGCCCGCCCCCGGCACCGGCCGTCCCGGCCTGAGCACCGCCTTCGTGCCGCCCCGCACGACGACGGAACAGGTCCTCGCCGACATCTGGCAAAGCGTCCTGCACATCGATCGGGTCGGCGTCCACGACGACTTCTTCGAGTCGGGCGGGGACTCGATCTTGAGCCTGAGGATCGTCGCACGGGCGGCCGCGGCCGGGGTGGTCATCACCCCGGCGCAGATGTTCGACCATCCGACCGTGGCCGGATTGGCCGTCGTCGCCGGAACGGACACCCGCGTACAAGCCGAGCAGGAGCGGGTGACCGGCCCGGTCGGCCTGCTGCCCATCCACCGCTGGTGGGCTGAGCAACGGCTCCGCCATCCGCACCACTTCAACCAGGCCACCTGGGTCCAGGCTCCCCTCCGCCTCGACGCGGACGTCCTCGAACGCGCGGCGGTCGCGCTGAGCGACCACCACGATGCACTACGGCTACGCGCCCGCGGATATCCCGATGACTTGCGGCTCACCGTCGCCGCCAGGGACGAGCCGCTCGTCACCCTGCACCATGGGCCCGATGTCGCCGGACGCCTTGCGGCGATCGCGGAGACCGCCCAAGCGGGACTGGACCTGGAGAGCGGCCCGATCTGGCGGGTCGAACTCGTCGATCAAGGCCCGGACCGGGGATCGCGGTTGCTGATCGTCGTTCACCACCTCGCGATCGACACCGTCTCCTGGCGCATCCTCATCGACGATCTCTCCCGCGCCTACACGCAGCTCGCCCGCGGCGAATCCGCCGATCTGGGGCCAAAGACCGTTTCCATCCGCCAATGGGCGGAACGCACGGCCGGGCAAGGCCAACGCACGCAACCTGTCGCTGTCGGCACCCCCGTCGAGTCCGACCCGCTGCCCATTGACCACACCACCGGTCCGGCGACCGAGGCGCATGCCGAGACCCACGGCATCTGCCTGGACGCCGACGCGACACAGGCTCTGATCCGGGAGGCGCACGCCGCCTACCGGACCCGGATCAACGACCTCCTTCTGGCGGCCCTCTCCCACGCCCTTCATGCGTGGGCGGGCATCCGCCGCCCCCTCGTCGAGGTCGAGGGCCATGGCCGCACGGACGCCCTTGACCTGTCCCGGACCATCGGCTGGTTCACCGGCCTCACCCCCGTCGTCCTCGACGCCGACCTGGACGAGCCGGCAGATCTCATCAAGGGCGTCAAGGAGCGGCTCCGCACACCCCGCCACGACGATCTCCTCGGGTCTCCGGAGATCGGGTTCAACTATCACGGCCGGATCGACGCACCCGGTCACGGCGGGGGCGGCGCCGCGTGGAGGCCGACCGCCGGTCCCACCGGGTGGAGCCGACACCCCGACACGCCGTTGCCGCACCTCCTGGAGGTCACCGGTACGGTGACCGACGGACGGTTGAACATCTACCTGACCTACCCCTCCACCCGATACCGCGCCGACACGATCCGGGCTCTGGGCGACCGGCTCCACGACGCTCTTGCGCTGGTCATCGAGCACACGACCCGCGTCGCGCAAACCGCTCCCGGCGCAGCCACCCCGTCGGACTTCCCGCTGGCCGGGCTCTCCCAGGAGCAGGTCGACAGGCTGGTGGACACGGCCGGGTTCCCGATCGAAGACGTCTACCCGCTGTCTCCCATGCAGCAGGGGATGCTGCTTCATACGTTGCTCGACCCCGCTTCGGGGGCGTACTTCGAGCAAACGGTCCTGACCTTCGATGGTCCTCTCGACACCGAGCTTCTCCAGGCGGCGTTCCAGCACCTGGTCGATTGGCACCCAATCCTGCGGACCGCTGTACGACACCATGACCAGACCACCCCGCTCCAGCTGGTGGCCGCACACGCCGACGTCCCGTGGGCCGTCCAGGACTGGACCCGATCACCCGCCGGTGAACACGATGCCCGTCTGACCGAGTTCCTCGCTGCCGACAGGGCTCGCGGACTCGACCTGGCGCGGCCGCCCCTTCTCCGGCTCACGCTGATTCGCCACAGCGCCGACCGCCACACCCTCGTCCTCGCCGAGCACCACCTCCTCCTCGACGGGTGGAGCCAGCCAGTTCTGCTCGACGACCTTCGAGCCGCCTACGGAGCGCTCGCCTCGGGTGAGGCACCCATGCCGCCGACGCGCAGGCCGTACCGCGACTACATCGCCTGGCTCGGCGACCAGGACCGGCAGAGGGATCTCGAGTTCTGGGCCGGCCAACTCGCGGGCTTCACAGGCCCCACACCACTGGCCGACGAGCCGACCGGCTCAGCGCCAGAGCACGCCAGGCACCACTGGCATCTCTCCGAGGACACGACCCAGCGCCTCAGCGAACTGGCCCGCACCCGGCAGCTGACGCTGAACACCATCCTTCGCGGAGCGCTCGCCCTTCTCATCGCCCATCGGACCGGCAGCTCGGACGTCTGCTACGGCGCCACCGTCGCAGGCAGACCCGACGCCCTCCCCGGCGCCGAGAACATGCTCGGCCTGTTCATCAACACCGTTCCCGTCCGCGCCCAGCTCTCGGCTCAGCAGACGATCCTCGACCTGCTCAACGCAGTACAGCACCAGCAGTTGCAGCAGCAACCCCACCAGCACACCTCGCTCGTCGACATACAGGCAGCGAGCATCCTCCCCGCGGACGCACCCCTTTTCGACACGATTCTCATATTCGAGAACTATCCGGTCCCAGCCGACGGCGCCGCTTCGCCCACACCCACGCTGAACATCTGCGACAGCACGACGCTCGAACATGACCACTACCCATTGACGCTGGTCACCGGGCCTGGCGCCCCTCTGCGGCTCACCTTCTCCTATGACCGGGCGCGGCACACCGAGACCGCCGTCCGAAGAATGGCCGACCACCTCACCGCGCTGCTCGAGGCCATGGCCGGGGACCCGGGCCGCGAACTGAGCGAGCTTCCGCTCGTATCCACCGACGAAGAGACGTGCCTCAGGCAGTGGGGACGTGGCCACTCCGAGTCCGCGTCCGAGTACCTCGTCCCCGACCTCATCGCGATGCAGGCCGCGGCCACCCCAGACGCGACGGCGGTGGTGGCCGGACAGGCACGGGTCTCCTACTCGGACCTGGATGAACAGGCCAATCGGCTCGCCCACCACCTGCGGGCACTCGGCATCGGGCCGGAGAGCGTCGTCGCGGTCTTCCTGCACCGCTCGCCTGATCTGATCACCTCCCTGCTCGCCATCTGGAAAGCCGGAGCCGCCTACCTTCCCCTCGACCCGGACGGCCCGCGCGATCGGCTCGGTTTCCAGCTGGAGGACGGCCGGACCAGCATGATCATCACGACCACCGAACTCGGGGATCGACTTCCCGAGCACGACGCGCGGGTACTGCCCGTCGACGATCACGGAATTCGCGACGCGCTCGCACGGCACCCCGGCAGTCCCCCAGAGGCGCGTGGCCATGCGGACCACACCGCCTACCTGATGTACACCTCCGGATCGACCGGAGCACCCAAGGCCGTCACGGGCACTCACAGAGGGCTGGCCAACCGGCTGCTGTGGCAGGTGAAGGCCCACCGCTATACCTCGGGCGACCGGGTCCTCCACAAGAACCCCATCAGTTTCGACGCGTCCTTGTGGGAACTGTGCTGTCCCCTCCTGGCCGGCGCGGCCATCGTGATGGCACCACCGGGCGCGCACCGCGATCCCGTCGCACTGAGCCACCTCATCGAGCGACACGACGTGACCGTGGTCCAGTTCGTGGCCTCGCTGCTCGCCCCGTTCCTCGAAGCCGTCGGGGACGAGCGATGCACCAGCCTGAGGCTGGTCCTGTGCTCTGGAGAGCCGATACCCGGCACGTTGGCGCGCCGCTGGTACGACCTGCTGCATCGGCGCGCCATGTTGCGCATCGGCTACGGCCCCACCGAGGCGTCCATCGGCGTGACCGACGAGTTCCTCGAGGCGGCCCCCCGCCCCGACCGCATCGGTCCCATCGGCGTCCCGGTGGCCAACACCACGGCGTATGTCCTGGACGAGCGCCTGCGCCTGGTGCCGGTCGGCACGCCCGGTGAGCTCTACGTCGGCGGACCGCAACTCGCCCGCTGCTACCACCGCCGCCCCGCCCTGACGGCGCAACGCTTCGTCCCCGACCCGCAGGCGGGCGACGGATCACGCCTCTACCGCACCGGCGACCGGGTCCGCTGGCTGCCCGACGGCCGGCTGGAGTTCCTCGGCCGCACCGACGACCAGGTGAAGATCCTCGGCCAGCGCGTCGAGCCGGCCGAGGTAGAGACCGCTCTGAGCACTCACCCGGGTGTGCGGTCGGTGACGGTGACCGCTCGCCGTGAGCCCGACGAGGAGCCGCGACTCGCCGCCTACATCGTGGCCGCGAATCCTGAGGCTCCGCCTGCCGATGGCGAACTCAGGTCGTTCCTCCGTGCCCGGCTTCCCGCCCCCATGATCCCGGAGACCTTCACCTTCCTCGGCGAACTCCCGGTCACCGACAGCGGCAAGGTCGACAAGCGGGCGCTGCCCGCGCCGCACGCCGGACGGGGCGGACACGGCGAGCCGGTCCCCCCGTCGACCGAAACGGAGAAGACGCTAGCGCGCATCTGGAGCGACGTCCTCAAGATCGAGCAGCCAGGCGCACACGACGACTTCTTCGAGCTCGGCGGGAACTCCCTGCACGCTTTCCGGATCAGCGCGCAGGCGCACGCCGAATTCGGAATCGAACTGCCGATCGCGGCGGTGTTCGAGACACCGACGCTGGCCGGGCTGGCGAACACCATGGACGTCCTGCGCTGGACACGCGACCCCGGTCCGGATGCTCCGGAGACGGAAGGGATAGAGCTGTGATGACGGCGATCGAGCTGCTTTCCCACCTCCGAGACCTCGGGGTCCGCATCCGACTCGATGGCGACAGACTGCGGCTCTACGCGCCGGACGACGTGCTCACTCCCGCGCTGAGAGAGCAGTTGTCCGATCATCGCGAGGAGATCCTGCGGTTCCTGCGGAGTGCGGGCACCAACGGAGCACCTGCGTCGTCGCCGATCACAGTGGTCTCGCGCGAACAGCCCGTGATGTTGTCCTTCGCTCAGCAGCGCCTGTGGTTCCTCGCGCAGTTCGATCCCGACAGCAGCGAGTACAACATCTCCACCGCTCTCCAGCTGAGCGGCCCCATCGACGTCGACGCACTGCACCGAGCGCTGGACGAGGTCGTGGCCCGCCATGAGGTGCTGCGCACGACGATCGCTACGACACCTGACGGTGTGCCGACGCAGAACATCCGTCCACCGGCGCCGATCCCACTGCCGCTGACCGACCTGTCCGGCCACGAAGCCGAACCCGAGAGAACAAGGGAGGCACGCCGACTGATCGACGCGCAGGCCGGGACGGCCTTCGACCTGGCCAACGATCCTCCGTTGCGCGCCCAGCTGATCCGCCTGGCCGACAACGAGCACGTGCTCGGCCTCACCCTGCATCACATCGCCTCCGACGAGCGGTCGGCCGGAATCCTGCGCGGAGAGCTTTCAACGCTTTACGAGGCGTACCGGAACGGTCTGGCCTCTCCGCTGGAGCCGCTTGCCGTCCAGTACGCCGACTACGCCGCATGGCAACGCGCCCGGCTCACGGACGGCGTCGCTCAAGAGCACCTCGGCTACTGGCGGACCAGGCTGGCCGGGCTGCGCCCCCTCGACCTGCCCACGGACCGGCCTCGGCCCGCGCTTCGCGATCCCGCCGGCGCCATGCACCGTTCGATCGTTCCCGCCGAGACGACACGGAGGCTGCGAGAACTCGGCCGAAGGTCCAACGCGAGCATGTTCATCACCCTGCTCGCCACATTCCAGGCCCTGCTCGCCCGATCCACCGGGCAGCAGGACATCTCCGTGGGCACGCCTGTCGCGGTGCGCACCCACCCGGATACCGAACCGTTGATCGGCCTCTTCGTCAATACGCTCGTCTTGAGGACCGACACATCAGGGGGCCCGACTTTCGGTGAGCTCCTGGCCCGTGTCCGTCGCATCTCGCTGGACGCCTATGCCCATCAGGACCTGCCCTTCGAGCACCTGGTCGACAAGCTCCAGCCACGACGAGACCCTGCCCGCCACCCCTTGTTCGACGTACTTTTCAGCTATCAGAACGGCGGCGACGCCCTCGACCGCGCCGGCTTCGGCGACCTCTCGGCCTGCGGCTTCCCGGTCGCCCACGCCACGACGCAGTTCGACCTGAACCTGACCGTTACCGAACGCCACGGCGAGCTGCACGCCGCCTTGGAGTACAGCACCCACCTTTTCGAAGCGGCTTCCGTCGAACGCCTCATGACCCGGTGGGGCACGATCCTGGACACGGTGGCCGACCACCCGCACGTCCGGCTGAGCGAGATCGAGTTGACCACCGCCTCCGAGCGGCGGCAGCTCCGGGCCTGGAGCACGGGACCCATCAGCACGGTTCCCCACCGGCCGGCACACCACCTGATCGCGGAGCGGGCGGCCGCCACCCCTGACGACGTCGCGGTGGTCACCACCGACCGGCAGCTGCCCTACGGAGAGCTCGACAGGCAGGCAAATCGGCTCGCTCACCAGCTCCGAACCCTGGGAGCCGGTCCAGAGACCATCGTCGGAGTATTGCTGCCGTCCAGCCCGGATCTCCTCATCGCGCTCCTGGCCACCTGGAGGGCGGGAGCGGCCTACCTTCCGCTCGACCCGAGGGCGCCGCTCGCACGCATCGCCTTCCAGCTCGCCGACGCCGACGTCGGTCTGGTCGTCACCACGACGGACCAGCTCGACCAGTTGCCCGAACATCGAGCGCCGCTGCTTCTGCTGGACGATCCGGTCAACCGCGACGCCATCGCGGCGAACCCGGGAACACCACCACCGGACGACGCGGTCGCCGACAATTGCGCCTACCTCATTTACACGTCCGGCTCCACGGGCGCGCCAAAGGCCGTGGCCGTGCCCCATCGCGCCCTGACCAACTATCTGCACTGGGCACGGGAGGCCTACTGGACAGCGGAACCGGGTCGCTGCCCGGTAACGGCGCCCACCGCCGTCGACCTGTGCCTCACCTCGCTGCTCGTCCCGCTGATCAACGGGCGACCGGTGGTCGTCGGCGCGGAACCGTCCCTGACGGTCCCCGACCGGTACGGACTGGTCAAACTGACTCCCTCGCACCTGACGGCGTTGACGGCCGCGTCACCGGACGCGAGCCGGACACACTGGCCCGAACTGCTGGTCATAGGCGGAGAACAGCTCAAGGGCGATGTACTCGAAAGCTGGTATCGGGACGGCGCGCCCGGCCGGGTGGTCAACGAGTACGGGCCGACTGAGGCCACGATCGGCTGTTGTACCCATGAAGTCGCCGCCGACGAGCGCCCGACGCGTGTCCCCATCGGCATGCCGGTGGTGAACACGACCTTGCACGTCCTGGACGATCGGCTCCGCCCTGTGCCGACAGGGGTACCTGGTGAGCTCCTCATCGGCGGGTCGCAGCTCGCCCGCGGTTACTATCAGCGGTCCGCGCTCACCGCCGAACGGTTCGTCGCCGATCCCTTCGCCGCCGACGGGTCACGCCTCTACCGGACCGGAGATCTGGTTCGCCGACGTGGCGACGGCCAGTTGGAGTTCCTCGGGCGTACGGACGACCAGGTGAAAGTCAGAGGCCACCGCATCGAGCCTGGCGAGATCGAGTTCACGCTCGCCGAGCATCCTCATGTCCGGACCGCCACCGTGGTCGCCCGCGACGACGAGCCCTACGGCACCCGGCTGACCGCCTATCTCGTCCCCGCGGGTGAGCCGCCGGACGCCGGCGCTCTACGAGCCTTCCTCAGGGGACGGCTACCGGAGCCGATGATCCCGGCGGCCTTCGTCGTCCTCGACGAACTGCCGCTGACCTCGGGCGGCAAGCTCGACCGAAGGGCGCTGCCGGCACCGGGCGCCACTCGTCCCGAGCTGCCAACCGCCTTCACCGAACCCACCACACCGACCGAACATGTGCTCGCCGACGTCTGGCGTCGCGTTCTCAAGATCGACCGCGTCGGCGCCGACGACGACTTCTTCGACCTGGGTGGGCATTCTCTTCTCGCCGCCCAGGTCATCGCACGCGTCCGCGTCCGGTTTCACGTCGATGTCCCGATCGCCGCCCTCTTCAACGCCCCCACCCTGAGGTCGTTCGCCGCCGCCGTCGACGACAGCGGCCGCGTCGAGCCGCCTCCCCCGCTGGACACCGTGGACCGCGGCCGGCCCCTCGAGCCGTCCTTCGCGCAGCAGCGCCTCTGGTTCCTCCAGCAGTTGCAGCCGGACAGCAGCGAGTACAACGTGCCGCTCGCGCTGCGGCTCACGGGGAGACTGGACGTCGCGGCGCTGCGAGGAGCCCTCAACGCGATCGCCGCCCGGCACGAGGTGCTTCGCACCACCATCACCACCGGGCCCGACGGCGCCCCCGTCCAGTCGATCGCCCCGGCTGCGCCGGTGCCTCTCGGCCAGATCGACCTGGCCGCACTGCCGCTCCAACAGGCCCGCGACGAGGCGCGGCAGCTGATCGGCGCCGACGCCGCCGTGCCGTTCGATCTCGCGGCGGACCCGCCGTGGCGCGCCCAGTTGATCCGGGCCGCGGCCCACGAGCACATCCTCTGCGCGGTCTTCCACCACATCGCCTTCGACGACTGGTCGGCGCGCATCTTCATCCAGGAGCTGTCGACGCTGTACGACGCCTTCCGCGAAGGCGCGCCATCTTCGCTGAAGCCGCTGCCATGCCAGTACGCCGACTACTCCGCATGGCAGAAATCCTGGCTCTCAGGGAGAACCCTTGAGCGGCAGGTGGACTACTGGCGTGGCCAGTTGGCGAACCTGCCCATCTTGGACCTCCCGTCAGATCGTCCACGACCCCGCGAAAGAGATTCCGGCGGCGCCCTTCACCGCTTCACCGTCCCGTCCGAAGTCACGAACGATCTCCGGGAGCTCAGCCGACAGTCCGGGACGAGCATGTTCATGGTCGTGCTGACGGGATTCCAGGCCCTGCTGGCGCGCTACTCCGGTCAGGACGACATCGCGATCGGCACGATGATCGCCGGACGTGCACATCCGGAAACCGAGCGGCTCATCGGATTCTTCGTCAACACCTTGGTGTTGCGCGCCGACGCCACGGGCGACCCGCCCCTTACCGAACTGCTGGCCCGCACGCGCGAGACGACCCTCGATGCCTACACCCATCAGGACCTGCCCTTCGAGCACCTGGTCGAGGTACTCCAGCCGGTACGCGACCGCGGCCGCAATCCGCTGTTCGACGTCATGTTCACCTACGACCAACCTGATCGGGCCGATCAGGCCGATCAGATCGCCGACCTGGGTCATCTAGATATCTGCGGGTTCGCGCAAGGCCACACCACCACCAAGTTCGACCTCTCTCTGAGCGTCGGGGAAACCGGTGGGGTCTTGCAGGGCGGAGTGGAGTACAGCACCGCGTTGTTCGACGCGGCCACGATCGAGCGCATGGTCGGCCACCTCACCGCATTGCTCGCTGCCATCGCGACCGAACCGGGGCAGCACCTCAGCGAGGTGGCCCTGATGTCCCGCGGCGAACTCGCCCAGGTCGTCCGAGTCTCCTCGGGACCGGCGACGCCTGCCGTCCCCGACATCCTCGTCCACGAGCTGGTCGACCGGCACGCACGCACCACTCCCGAAAAGGCAGCGGTCGTCGCCGGAGAGGACGTGCTGACGTACTTGAGCCTTGAGCAGTCGGCCAGCAAGCTCGCCCACCTACTGCGGGAACGGGGGGTAGGTCCGGAGTCTGTGGTGGCGTTGTGCCTTGGGCGTACCCCGCAGGTGCTCACGGCGGTCCTAGGCGTTCTCAAGGCGGGCGGCATCTACCTGCCGTTGGACGCCGAGGTTCCGGGAGAACGCCTGAGCTTCCTACTCACGGACAGCAGAGCCGTCCTCACCATCACGACGACTGACCTTCGGGACCGGGTTCCCCGAAGGGCAGACGGCAGCACGCTCGTGCTTGACGATCCCATGACCGTTGCGGCGTTGAGGCGGTGCCCTCCCACACCTCCAACCGTGGCCCTATCTCCGGATTGTGGTGCGTATCTGATCTACACCTCGGGATCAACAGGCCAACCAAAAGGCACCATCGGCACCCACCGCAACCTGGTCTACCTCCACCACGCCTGGACCCACACCCACGGCCTACCCACCAACGACACCCTCCTGACCACCGCCAACCTCACCTTCGACGCCTTCACCGGCGACTGGACCCGCGCCCTCACCACCGGCGCCACCCTCCACATCGGCCCCGACCGCCGCCACCTCGACCCCACCCACCTAGCCCACCTACTCACCCACCACCACATCACCGCCCTCGAAACCACACCCCACCAACTCACCGCCCTCCACCCCCACATCAACCCCCACCACCCACCACCACTGACCACCCTCATCATCACCGCCGACACCTGGCACGCCCACGACCACCACACCACCCACACCCTGCTCCCCCACACCCAACTACTCACCAGCTACGGCCTCACCGAGACCACCGTCGACACCACCACCTGCAACACCACCCACCACCAACCCCACCCCCAACAAACCCTCCCCATCGGCCACCCACTCCCCCACACCACCGTCCACCTCCTCGACAACCACCTCCAACCCGTCCCACCCGGCATCCCCGGCCAGATCTACATCACCGGCACCGGCCTCACCCGCGGCTACCACAACCACCCCGCCCTCACCGCCGAACGCTTCATCGCCAACCCCCACACCACCAACGGCACCCGCCTCTACCGCACCGGCGACCAAGCCCGCCGCAACCCCGACGGCACCCTGCACTTCCTCGGCCGCACCGACCACCAAATCAACCTCCACGGCCACCGCATCGAACCCACCGAAATCGAAACCGCACTCACCACCCACCCCCACATCCACACCGCAGCAACCACCCTCCACCACACCAACAACCACACCCAACTCACCGCATACATCGTGCCCGACGACAGCGAGCGACCGCCCAACACCAGCGAACTGCGGAGCCATCTCAAGGCGCGACTTCCCGATCACATGGTCCCCGCGGTGTTCGTGCCGCTGGACGCGCTTCCCCTGACCACGACCGGCAAGCTCGACCGGAACGCGCTGCCCGCGCCCGGCACCGACCGGCCCGCGCTGGCCGACGGCTACCAGCCGCCCCGGACACCGACCGAACACGCGGTCGCCGATATCTGGCGGGACGTCCTCGGGTTGGATCGCGTCGGCGTCCACGACGACTTCTTCGACCTGGGCGGTCATTCCATCCTCGCCGCTCAGATCATCATGCGGATACGGGCTCTGCTCGATGTGGACCTTCCGCTCGTCGCGCTCTTCGACGCGCCGACCGCGGCCGGGATCGCCGCCGCGGTGGACGCCGGCTCCAGAGTCGCGCCCCTGGCACCGATCCCCCGCCTACGCCGCAAAGGCGCGCACAGGCTGTCCTTCGCCCAGCACCGGCTGTGGTTCCTCAATCAACTCGAACCGACGAGCTCCGAGTATCACATTCCCACGGCGCTCCAACTCCGCGGGGAACTCGACTTCGACGCGCTTCGGCGAGCCCTCAACGAGATCGTCGCCAGGCACGAGGTGCTCCGCACCACGATCATCACAGCGGCCGACGGCGTCGCCGTCCAGCACGTCCATCCGCCGGCACCGATCGACCCGCCCATCGTGGATCTGTCCGGGCTGCCGCGACGACAAGCCCGTGAGGAAGCACTCCAGCTGGTCAACGGTGAGGCAGCCGAGCCGTTCGACCTGGGGGCCGCCCCTCCCATGCGTGTCCGGTTGATCCGGCTGGCAAATGACGACCATGCCCTCTGCGTCACCTTTCACCACATCGCCTCGGACGAGCAGTCGGCCGCCATCTTCGCCCGCGAGCTGTCCCTGCTCTATTCGGCCTTCCACGAGGGCGGAGCTTCGCCCTTGGAACCGCTGCCGATCCAATACGCCGACTACGCCGCCTGGCAGCGGGACTGGTTGTCCGGTGAGATTCGGGAGCGCCAACTTGCCTACTGGCGCACCCAGCTCGCCGACCTGCCCATGCTTCGCTTGCCGACCGACCGGCCCCACCCTCCGGTGCGGCGCGCGGACGGCCGCGTCCAGCAGTTCGTCATCACTGCCGAGACGGCGGACCGGCTGCGCGACCTGAATCGCAGGACCGGGACCAGCATGTTCATGGTCTTGCTCGCGGGGTTCCAGACCCTGCTGGCCCGATATTGCGGTCAGGACGACATCGCGGTGGGCACTCCGGTCTCGGGCCGTTCACACGCCGACACCGAGCGACTCATCGGGTTCTTCGTCAACACCCTCGTGCTCCGCGCCGACACGTCGGGCGACCCCACTTTCAGGGAAGTCGTGGCTCGCGTCCGCAGAGTCGTCCTGGACGGTCTCGCGCATCAGGACCTGCCGTTCGAGCATCTCGTCGAGGAGCTCCAGCCGCAGCGCGACCGTGCCCGGCACCCGCTGTTCCAGGTCATGTTCAACTACGCCGTCAACGACGGCGCGGACCGGCCGGGCCTGGCCGACGTCGACGCGTGCGCCTTCCCCGTGACCTACACCGCGACGCCGTTCGACCTGGCGCTCAGTTTCAGCAACACCGGCCGTGAGCTGCGGGGAAGCGTGGAGTACAGCACCGCTCTGTTCGACGACCCGACGATCGAGCGTTTGACGGGCCATCTGACATTGCTGCTGGAAGGCGTGGCGGCCGACCCGGATCGGCGCGTCCATGAGGTCTCAGTGGTCACCGACGACGAGCGACGATGGCTGCACAAGTCGAGCCGCGGGCCGAGCGCGCCCCCGATCCCCGACGTCCTGATTCACGAACTGGTCGACCGCCACGCACGAACCACCCCGGACAAGGTGGCCGTGGCCGACGGAACCGAGCGACTCACCTATGCCGAACTCGCAGCACTGTCCAACCGGATCGCGCACCTTCTCCGCGATCGCGGCGTAGGCCCCGAATCCGTCGTGGCTCTGGTCCTGGAACGCGGGGTCCACGTCCTGGCGTGGGCTCTCGGCGCGCTCAAGGCCGGCGGCGTCTATCAGCCCGTTGACACCGCGACACCGTCCGAGCGGCTCGCCTACCTGCTCGCCGACAGCCGGCCCACCGTCGTGGTGACGACCACGCACCTCCGTGAGCTATTGCCGGCCAGGGCGCAGCTTCCAGTCGTGGTCGCACTGGACGAGGTCAGCACACGATCGGCTCTGGACAACGGCCCTTCCTCAGCGCCGACCATCCGTCTGTCCCCGGATTGTGGTGCGTATCTGATCTACACCTCGGGATCAACAGGCCAACCAAAAGGCACCATCGGCACCCACCGCAACCTGGTCTACCTCCACCACGCCTGGACCCACACCCACGGCCTACCCACCAACGACACCCTCCTGACCACCGCCAACCTCACCTTCGACGCCTTCACCGGCGACTGGACCCGCGCCCTCACCACCGGCGCCACCCTCCACATCGGCCCCGACCGCCGCCACCTCGACCCCACCCACCTAGCCCACCTACTCACCCACCACCACATCACCGCCCTCGAAACCACACCCCACCAACTCACCGCCCTCCACCCCCACATCAACCCCCACCACCCACCACCACTGACCACCCTCATCATCACCGCCGACACCTGGCACGCCCACGACCACCACACCACCCACACCCTGCTCCCCCACACCCAACTACTCACCAGCTACGGCCTCACCGAGACCACCGTCGACACCACCACCTGCAACACCACCCACCACCAACCCCACCCCCAACAAACCCTCCCCATCGGCCACCCACTCCCCCACACCACCGTCCACCTCCTCGACAACCACCTCCAACCCGTCCCACCCGGCATCCCCGGCCAGATCTACATCACCGGCACCGGCCTCACCCGCGGCTACCACAACCACCCCGCCCTCACCGCCGAACGCTTCATCGCCAACCCCCACACCACCAACGGCACCCGCCTCTACCGCACCGGCGACCAAGCCCGCCGCAACCCCGACGGCACCCTGCACTTCCTCGGCCGCACCGACCACCAAATCAACCTCCACGGCCACCGCATCGAACCCACCGAAATCGAAACCGCACTCACCACCCACCCCCACATCCACACCGCAGCAATCACCCTCCACCACCCCAACAACCACCCCCAACTCACCGCATACATCGTCACCAGCACACCGCCTCCCACAGCCACTCAGATCCGCGCGTATCTCAAGACGAGGCTCCCGGACCACCTCATTCCCGCCGTCTTCGTCACCGTCAACGCTCTCCCGACCACCACGACCGGCAAGCTCGACCGTCAGGCACTCCCCGCGCCCACCGCCGATCGCCCGCGCCTTGACGCCGGGTTCGTCGAGCCGGCCACACCGGCCGAGCAGGTGCTGGCGCGCATCTGGCGGGACGTCCTCGGGCTGGATCGCGTCGGCGTCCACGACGACTTCTTCGACCTGGGCGGGGACTCGATCCTGAGCCTGCAGATCGTCGCTCGAGCACGTGAGGCCGGGCTGCGGATCACTCCGGCCCAGTTGTTCGACAACCCCACCGTCGCGGCGCTCAGTGCCATCGCGGGCGCCGAAGAAGTCGTCGATCCGGAGCAGGAGCGGGTGTCCGGACCGGTGGGACTGCTGCCGATCCACCGGTGGTGGGCGGACCAGCGCTTGACGGACCCCGACCACTTCAACCAGGCGACGTGGGTCCAGGCGGACGTCACACTCGACCCCGACGCGCTGGCCCGCGCGGCCGCCGGAGTCACCGATCATCACGAGGCTCTGCGGCTACGCGCCGACGGCTATCCCGACCGGCTCCAATTGACGATCGCCGCCCAGGACGATCCGCTGGTCGTTCGCCACCGGCTACCGCAAGACTGCGACGACCGGGAGCATCGAGAACGGCTCAGGGCGATAGCCGAGGCGGCGCAGGCCGGGCTCAACCTGGTGTCCGGCCCTGTCTGGCGTCTCGACCTCGTCGACGGTGGGCCCGGCCGGGGATCGCGCGTCCTGATCGTCGTACATCACCTCGCGGTCGACACCGTCTCATGGCACATCCTCGTCGAAGACCTGGCGCGCGCCTACATCCAGGTCGCCGCGGGACAGCCCGTGGACCTCGGTCCCAAGACCACTCCCATCTCCCAGTGGGCCGCCTACGTGGCCGGCGTCTCCCACGAGGACGACACGATCGCGGAGACTCCCGAACCGGTCGAGCGGCTTCCCGTCGATCACGACGAAGGCCCCACCACGTACGCGCAGGCAGATACCCTCAGCCTCCGCCTGGACGCCGAGACCACCCGGACGTTGATCAAGCTTTCCCCCAGCGCCTATCGCACCCAGATCAACGACCTGCTGCTCACCGCACTCGTTCACGCGCTCCACGGATGGGCCGGAATCCGTTGTGCGTCCATCGAACTCGAAGGGCATGGGCGCACCCACACCGGGCCGCACGACCTCTCCCGCACCGTCGGCTGGTTCACCACGCTCACGCCGGTCGTGCTGGTCCACCCGGAATCCGCCGATGATCTCGCGAGCCTCATCAAGTCCACCAAGGAGAAGCTTCGCGGTGCCTCCCGGCGGCAGCTCAATGGGCCGTCACCCCGCACGGGGCAAACTCAGATCGGTTTCAACTACCACGGCCGGCTGGAAGCGTCTCGCGAGGAGGCGGTGGACGGCAAGGACGGACGGAGCCTGTGGCGGCCCGTCGGCGCCCCCACCGGCTCCGACCAGGACCCCAGCGCCCCACTGCCGCACCTGTTGGAACTCACCGCCGCGGTCGCGGAAGACAGGCTCAACCTCCACCTCACCTATCCCGTTTCCCGGTACCGCCGCGAGACCGTCGACTCATTGGGCGACCATCTGCTTCGAGCGTTGACACGGATCGCCGCGCACACGCGGGAGGTGGCGGAGAACGCTCCCGGCGCGGCGACGCCTTCGGACTTCCCCTTGGCGGAGCTTTCCCAGGACGAGGTGGACCATCTGGTCGCCACGGCCGGATTCATCGTCGAGGACGCATATCCGCTCTCACCGATGCAGCACGGCATGCTGTTCCACACGCTCCTCGCCCCCTCGGAGGGCGTCTACTTCGAACACACCGTGCTCACGTACGAGGGACCGATGGACCCGGAGTCGCTCCGGGCGGCTTTCCAATACCTGGTCGACCGGCACCCGATCCTACGGACCGCGATCCGTCATCACGACCAGACCACACCGCTCCAGCTCGTGGCCGCCCAAGCGACCATCCCGTTCACCGTGCACGACTGGACCGGCCTGCCCGATGACCGTCACAGCGCCAAGCTGGCCGAATTCCTGGCGGCCGACCGTGCCCGTGGGATCGATCTGTCCCGGCCACCGCTGGCACGTCTGGCGTTGATCCGGCACGACCCTGAGCGGCACACGCTGGTCATGGCCGAACACCATCTGCTGATGGACGGCTGGAGCCTGCCGATCCTGCTCGACGAGCTGCGGACCGTCTACGAGGCGCTGGCGAACGGACGCGCGCCCGCACTGCGAGCGCGCCGTCCGTACCGCGACTACATCGCCTGGCTGGCCGAGCAGGACTCGCAGGAGGGCCTTGAGTTCTGGCGTTCCCAGCTCGCCGGTTTCACCGCCTCCACCCCGCTGGCTACTGATCCGCCGCGAAGCGACGGCGGCCAGGCGACCCACCATCTGGAGCTGTCCGCTGATACGACACGGCGGCTCACCGGCCTCGCCCGCACGCATCAGCTGACGCTCAACACCGTCCTGCGCGGCGCCCTGGCCCTGCTGATCGCGCAGCACACGGGCAGCACCGACGTCTGTTACGGCGCGACCGTCGCGGACCGGCCCGACACGCTGCTTGGTGCCGAGCACATGCTGGGACTGTTCATCAACACACTTCCGGTGCGCGTCCAGGTCCCCGCCGAACAACACCTCGTGGACTTCCTCCACGACATCCAAGCTCAGCGGACGCTGCAACAGCCCCACCAGCACACGCCGCTCACGTCGATCCGCACCGTCGGCGGCCTTGCGCCGAACGTTCCGCTGTTCGACACGATCCTTGTCGTCCACAACTATCCGCACGGCGCCAGCGCGGGGAACTCCGCCGACTCCGAGGGAGCCGGTCAGATGCCGAGGCTCTGCGGGATGTTCGGTGAGCCTGCCGACCACTACCCCCTGAGCGTCATGGCCGACCCGGGCCCCCGCCTCCGCCTCACGCTGTCGTTCGACCGATCCCGGCACACGGCCGACACGATCGAGAGGCTGGGAGACCACCTCGTCCGGTGGCTGGAGGCCATGGCGGACGACCTCCTGCGGACGATCGGCGATGTCTCGCTGACCTCCCCGGTCGAGCGGGACCGATTGTTGGAGTGGTCGGGCGAGGACGTCGCCTCGGCCGTCCCCAGACCGCTACTGCCCGAACTCATCAGCGGGCAGGCAAGAGCCCACCCCAACAGGGCCGCTATCTTCGCGGACGGGCATGCGCTCACTTACGCGGTACTGGAGGAGAACGCCAACCGCCTCTCCCGCTATCTACGCTCGCTCGGCGCCGGACCCGAAGCCGTGGTCGCGCTCGTCCTTCCCGCCGGCCCCGAACTGATCACCGCGCTCCTCGGCGTATGGAAGAGCGGTGCCGCCTATCTGCCCATCGAGCCCGACACTCCGCTGGCACGGACCGGCTCCTACCTCACCGAGGCATCGGCGAGCCTGATCATCACCACAACGGATCTCCTCGACCGGCTTCCCGACCAGCCCATTCCGGTGGTGCTGCTGGACGACCCCGCCACGCGCGATGGCATCGGGGCGTGCGCGTGCACTCCACTCACCAACGACCTGAGCACCGACAACGCCGCATACCTCATCTTCACCTCCGGCTCCACGGGAACACCGAAGGCCGTCACGGTCACGCACGGAGGACTGGCCGCATACATCCACAACGTCGGTGACCGGTTGAACCTTCGAGGAGCCGCCCGCTACGCGATCGCCCAGCAACTGACGGTCGACTTCGGCAACACGCTGCTGTACGCGGCGCTGAGCAGCGGCGGCACCGTACACCTGCTTCCGACGCCCCTGACCCTGCACGGACCGCGACTCGCCGGCTATCTGAAACACCAGGACATCGACTTCTTCAAAATCACACCCTCCCAGCTGTCCGCCCTGCTGGCCGGCGTCGACGACCCCGTGGCGCTGCTGCCCCGATCCGCGCTGATCCTCGGTGGGGAGGCCACACCCGCCGAGCTGGCCGACACGATGGAAGCGCTCGCCCGAGAAGCAAAAATCGAGCTGCACAACCACTATGGACCGACGGAAACCAGCGTCGGCGTCACCACCCATCGGGTAGGCGAGGGACGGCCCGGGGCGCGCTTGCCGATCGGCACACCGCTGCCCGGCACGACCTGCCACGTCCTCGACCGGCAGCTGCGGCCCGTCCCCATCGGTGTCCCGGGCGAACTGTTCCTCGGCGGCCTCCAACTCGCTCGCGGTTACCACGGCCGTGCCGCGCTCACCGCGGAGCGGTTCGTCGCCAGCCCATTCAGCGAGGACGGCGCCCGCCTCTACCGCACCGGCGACCTCGTCCGGTGGAACGGAGATGGCCGGCTGGAGTTCCTTCGCCGCGTCGACGCCCAGGTCAAGGTGCGGGGTCACCGGATCGAGCCTGGAGAGATCGAAGCAGCGCTGACCGCCCATCCGCAGATCGTCAGGGCTGCCGTCGCGGCGCACCGAGACGAACGGCGCGGCGAACGTCTGGTCGGCTATCTCCTCCCAGCGACCCTGGAGCAGCCCCCCGACGCCGCCGACGTGCGGGGCTTCCTGGAGGCACGGCTTCCCGCTCACATGGTCCCGGGCACCTTCGTGACGCTCGACGCGATTCCGCTGACTCCCAGTGGAAAGATCGATCGGCACGCGCTAGCCGCCTTCGAAGACCGCCGTCCCGACTCGATCGCCGACCATGCGCCGCCGGGCACGCCGACCGAACGGGCGCTCGCCCTCATCTGGAGCGAAGTCCTCGGCATCGACCGGATCGGCGTCAACGACAACTTCTTCGACCTGGGCGGCCACTCTCTCCTGGCCACCCAGGTCATCTCCGGACTGCACGCAGAGCTGGACGTCGACCTGCCGGTCGCGGCCGTCTTCGACGCCCCGACGCTCGCCGGGCTGGCCGCCGCCGCCGACGCGGCCCGCTGGGTCCGGGAGGGCGGCGGGCCCACCGCCTCGGACGACTACGAGGAGATGGAGCTCTAGTGAACGCCGTCGATCTGCTGACGCGCCTCAGGGATCTCGGGGTGGGCATCCAACTCGAGGGTGAGAATCTCCGCCTACGAGCGCCCAGAGGCGTGCTCACCCAGGAGCTCCGAGAGCAGCTGGCCACGCACCGCGCGGAGATCCTGACGTTCCTCCGGCAGAGCGGTGAACGCCGGCATCGTGGCGGCGACCCCATCCCGGCCGTCCAGGCCGGCGTTCCGCCAATGCTGTCGTTCGCCCAGCGGCGCCTGTGGTTCCTCAACCGGCTGCGGCCCGAAAGCCCCGAGTACAACCGCCCCCTCGTCATGCAGCTGAAGGGGGATCTCGACGTCGGCGCGCTGCACCGGGCGCTCAACGAGGTGGCGGCCCGGCACGACGCGCTCCGAACCACGATCACGATGACCCCGGACGGAGAGCCCGAGGCGGTCATCAGGCCTCCGGGGTCGATCGAACTTCCCGTCGGCGACCTCTCCCACCTGACCGCCGAGCGGGCCGCGCAGCGGGCGCGGGAAATGGTGGACGCCGAGGCAACGCGACCGTTCGACCTGGCGACGGCCCTACCGCTGCGTGCACTGCTCATCCACTTGGCCGAACAGGAACACGTCCTCACCCTGACCGTGCATCACATCGCCTTCGACGACACGTCGGCCGACATCCTCCGCCACGAGCTAAGGGCCTGCTACACCGCTTTCCAGCGTGGCGACCCGTCCCCCTTGTCCCCGCCACCGATCCGCTACTCCGACTACGCGGCCTGGCAACGGGGTCTCCTCTCCGAGGAGATCCACCACGACCAGATGGACTACTGGCGCACGCGGTTGGCCGATCTGACACCACTCGATCTGCGGACCGACCGTCCCCGCACCGCCGATCACGGGACGGCGGGATCGTACGACTTCGTCATCCCGGCGGACGTCACCGAATCCCTGCGCACCATCGGCCGTGAGGCCGGGACGAGCATGTTCATGACCCTGCTGGCGGCCTTCCAGGGGTTCCTGTCCCGGCATACCGGGCAGGAGGACATCGCCGTCGGCACCCCGATCAGCGGGCGGGCACATCGGGACACGCGTTCGTTGATCGGCTTCTTCGCGAACACCCTCGTGTTGCGCACCGACACGTCGGGCGATCCCGCCTTCACCGAGTTGCTCGCGCGGGTCCGCAAGGTCGCCCTCGACGCCTACGCCAACCAGGACCTGCCGTTCGAGCGGCTCGTCGACGAGCTGCAACCGAAGCGCGACCGAACCCGCAACCCGCTGTTCGGCATCATGTTCGGCTACCACGCAGGGCGGCGACCCGCAGCGGGTGACGCCGCGGACTGGGCGGCTCTGGACGTCTGCGAACTGCCGGCGCCCTACTCGGTCACCTCCCTCGATCTCGGCGTCGAGCTGATCGAGACCGGCGACTCGCTGCGATGCCTCATCGAGTACGACGCCGATCTGTTCGATCACTCGTCCGTCGAGCGGCTTGCCCTGGGCTTCCAGCGGCTCCTGCGAGGGGTCGCCACGAACCCTCGGCAGCGGATCGGAGCGCTCGACCTGCTCTCCTCCGCCGAACGGACTGAGATCTCCGAGTGGTCCTCAGGGCCGGAGGTCGGATGGGGCGACCGGTCCGATGTGGTGCACCAGCTGCTCGCGCGGCAAGCCCGGATCACACCTGACGCCCCCGCGGTCGTCTTCGGCCACGATCGCGTCACCTACGCCGAGCTTGACGGCCTCGCCGACCGGCTCGCGCGGCGGCTGCGGCTCTTGGGAGTCCGCCTCGAGACGGTGGTCGCCGTACATCTGGAGCCTGGTATCGACCTTGTGGTGAGCCTCTTCGGAGTGCTCAGGGCCGGCGGTGTGTACCTTCCCCTCGATCCTGGAGCGCCGACCGAGCGGCTGCGCTTCCAGCTCGACGACAGCGGCGCCCGTGTGGTCATCACGTCGATGGGCCTTCGGGACCGCCTTCCGGAGACCGGCGCACACGTTCACCTCGTCCGCCCCCCGGGGGCGCACGAAGGGCCCGACGGGGAACCCGCCGCAGCGCACGACGTGGCCATGCGGCCGGACAACGCCGCTTACATGATCTACACCTCCGGGTCCACGGGAGCCCCCAAGGCCGTGGTCGTGTCCCATGGGAGCCTGGTCAACCGGCTCCGCTGGCAGCTCGAGGCCCATCGCTTCGGTCCTGAAGATCGAGTCCTGCAGCGCACCTCACCGACGTTCGACGTGTCGCTGTGGGAGATGTGCGGCCCGCTGGCGGTGGGCGCGACCGTGGTGGTCGCGCCGCGGGAGGCCGCCCGGGATCCCAAGGTGCTCGGCCGTGCCATCGGACGGCATGCCATCACCGCGGTGGACTTCGTGCCGGCGATGCTCGGCCCGTTCCTGGACACCGCCGGCCGCGACGACGCCACCGGCCTGAGGTTGATCACGTGTGGCGGTGACCCCCTGCCGCAACCACTGGTCCACCGCTGCCGGGAGGTCCTGGGACCGAGGGTCCGGCTGCGGAATCTGTATGGCCCGACCGAAGCGACCATCGACGTCACCGACTCGCCTTGCGAACCCGACGACGACCTCCCTCCCGCCATCGGCACCCCGCACGCGAACACCGTCTGCCGAGTGCTGGATCCTTGGATGAACGCGGTGCCGCCGGGCGTCGCGGGGGAGCTCTTCATCGGCGGTCTCGCGCCTGCTCGCGGCTACCACCACCGGCCGGCCCTCACCGCGGAGAAGTTCGTCGCCGATCCCTGGTCCGCCGGTGGCGCGCGCCTCTACCGCACCGGTGACCTCGTCCGCTGGCGTCGGGACGGCCGCCTGGAATACCTCGGCCGGATCGATGACCAGGTCAAGATACGCGGCCACCGGGTCGAGCCGGGCGAGATCGAGAATGTGCTGACCACGCATCCGCGGGTCGCGTCCGCCATCGTGACAGCGCAAGAGGACGGAGCCGGCTCCCTGCGACTGGTCGCCTACGTCGTCCCCCGGGACCCGGCTCAACCCTGCGACGCCGGCGAGCTGAGAGATTTGCTCGGGACCCGGCTCCCCAGCCCGATGATCCCGGCGGCGTTCGTCATCCTCGACGCGCTTCCGTTGACGAGCGGCGGGAAGGTGGATCGCGGGAATCTGCCCGCCCCTGCGGAGCAGACCGGGTCGCCCCCCTGGTCCCTCGAACCGGCCGCCGGAACCGAACAGCTCCTCACCGAGATCTGGCGCGAGGTCCTCGGCCTGGATCGGGTCGGGATCCACGACGACTTCTTCGACCTCGGCGGCCATTCCCTCCTGGCACTACAGGTCGTGGCGCGGGCAGCGGCCCGTGGCGTGCTGATCACGCCCGCGCAGATCTTCGATCATCCGACCGTGGCCGGGCTCGCCGCGGTCGCGCTCGCCGGCGAGCGCGCGGAGGCAGATCAGGACCGGCTGACGGGCCCCGTCGCTCCGCTGCCCATTCACCGCTGGTGGGCGGGTCTCCGGCTGCGCCATCCGGAACACTTCAACCAGGCCGCCTGGGTGCAGACCTCCACACGGCTCGATCCCGTGCTCCTCGAACGCGCCGCCGCCGCGGTCTCGGATCATCATGACGCCCTGCGGCTCCGCGCCACCGGATACCCCGACGATCTCCGGCTCGTCCTCGCCGCGGAGGACCTTCCGGTCGTCACCGCCCACCGGCTCCAAGCGTGCGGTCCCGAGCAACTCCATCGCATCGCGGTGACGGCGCAACAACGGCTGGATCTGACTTCCGGGCCGATATGGCGGATCGAGCTCGTCAGCTCCGGCACCGAGGAGGGATCGCGCCTGCTCATCGTGGTCCACCATCTCGCCATCGACACCGTATCCTGGCCCATCCTCGCCGAAGACCTGGCCGGCGCCTACGCACAGCTGGTCAGCGGGCTGCCCGTCGATCTCGGCCCCAAGACCAGCTCCATCCGTCAATGGGCCGACCACCTCGTCGAGCTCGCCCACGACGAGACCACAAAGGCCGAGAAGCCGTACTGGATCCGTACGGGTCGCGGAGACCACGACCGGTTGCCAACGGACCACATCACCGGCCCGGCCACGCACGCGCACGCCGGCTCACACGAGATCTGTCTCTCCCCCGAGATGACCCGGGCGCTGAGCAGGCGGGCACCCGCCGCCTACCGCACCCAGATCAACGACCTGCTCCTCACCGCGCTGACCGAGGCGCTCCGGCGATGGACCGGAGCCCGCCGGGCCCTCATCGACGTGGAAGGCCACGGTCGTACCCATGCCGAACCGCATGATCTCTCCCGAACGCTCGGATGGTTCACCACCCTCATACCCGTTCTGCTTGACCTCGCCGATCCGTCGGCCGGATGGCCGGGGGCCATCAGGAGCGTGAAGGAGCAGCTACGCGCCGTCCCACGCCACGGACTCGGATACGGCGTGCTCGCGCATCTCACCCCCCACCTGGCAGAGTCGGCCACTCCCGAGATCGGCTTCGACTACCAGGGAAGTCTCGGCCCCGAGCCCGGCGCCTCGGCCGGCAAGGACGGCGGCGACCACACCAAAGGCGCGACACCATGGCGTTCCATCGACGGGCCGACCGGAGACGACCAGCAGGCGGACGCACCCCTACCGCACCTGCTCGACGTCAGCGTCACGATCAGTGGTGACCGGCTCCGCGTCCGCGTGACCTATCCGACCACCCGGTATCGGCCCGAAAGCATCGCCGACCTCGCCGGACACCTGCAAGAGGCCCTGACGGACATCACCGAGCACTGCGTGCAGGTCACGGAGACGACGCCGGGTCTGGCGACACCATCGGACTTCCCACTGGCGCGGCTGTCCCAGAAGCAGGTCGATCGACTGGTCGACACGGCTGGATTCACCGTCGAAGACGCCTACCCGCTCTCTCCGATGCAGCAGGGCATGCTCTTTCACAGCCTCCTCGACGCGGAGAGCAGCCTGTACTTCGAACACACGCTCCTCACCTTCGAGGGACCACTCGATCCGGACACACTGCGGGCGGCGTTCCAGCACCTGGTGGATCGCCATCCCGTCCTGCGCACGGCCATCCGCCAACTCGACGTCGAAGAGCCCCTTCAGATGGTGGCGGCGCGCGCCGACGTCCCCTTCGACTTCCGCGACTGGTCTGACGTGCCCGCCGACCGGTACCAGGAGCGCCTTGCCGAGTTCCTCGACGCCGACCGGCGGCGGGGAATCGACCTCGGCACGCCACCCTTGATCCGCCTCACCTTGATCCGGCAGACGCCCACCCAGCACACGCTGGTGATCGCCGAGCACCATGTGCTGCTCGACGGCTGGAGCCAGCCGATCCTCCTGCACGAGCTCCAGGCCGTCCATCAGGCATTCATCGATCGGCGGGCTCCGCGGCTTCCCTCCCGGCGGCCCTACCGCGACTACATCGCCTGGCTGAGCGATCAGAACTCACAGGACGGTGCCGCGTTCTGGGCCAACGAACTCGACGGCTTCACCAGCCCCACCCTGATCGCCCCAGAGAACGCTTCCGCGCCGGGCAGCGGACATGCGAAGCATCATTGGAAGCTGTCCCAGCGACACACGGCCAGGCTGGACGAACTGGCACGCACCCACCGTCTGACCCTCAACACCATCGTCCGCGGCGCCCTGGCCCTCGCCATCTCCCACCAGACGGCTAGCAAGGACGTTTGCTACGGGGCCACCGTCGCCGGCAGGCCCGATACCCTGCCGGGCTCCGAGAAGATGCTCGGACTCTTCATCAACACCGTCCCGGTACGCGTCCGCATCCCACCCGAGCAACCGGTGCTGGACTTCCTCCAGTCCATCCAAACGCAGCAACTCAGGCAGCAACGCCACGAGCACGCGTCACTCGTCTCCATCCAGGCCAGGAGCGAGGTCCCCGTCGGACGTCCCCTCTTCGACACGATTCTGATCTTCAACAACTACCCCGACGGTGACGGTGGTGCCGCCACCGCGGAAGCGGAGACGCGGATCTGCGAGAGCAGCACCCTCGAATACGACCACTACCCGCTGACATTCATCACCGACGACAGCAGCCCGCTGCAGCTCGCGTTCTCCTACGACCGCGCCCGGCTGTCCGCCGAGGCGGTCGACGCGCTCGCCGACCGCCTCACCGCTCTTCTCGAGGTTATCGCCGAGGATCCGGTCCGACGCCTGGTCGATCTGCCGATGGTGACGGCACAGGAGCGGACACGACTACGGGACTGGGGGACAGGGCCCTTGACCGCCGTGCCGGGCGGGCACGTCCCCGACTGGATCACCGCGCAGGCGGAACGGACACCGCAGGCGGTCGCCCTGGTGGCGGGCGAGCACCGGATGACTTACGCGGACTTGGACCAGCACGCCAGTCGCCTCGCTCACCATCTTCTGGCGGCGGGCATCGGCCCGGAAAGCGTCGTCGCCGTGTTCACGGTGCCCGGATGCGACTTGATCGTCTGCATGCTCGCCGCATGGAAGATCCGTGCCGCCTACCTGCCGCTGACGACCGCGACCCCCACGCAACGGCTCGCCTTCCAGCTGGACGACAGCCGCGCCGACGTGGTGCTCACCCAGCACCGGCTGCGGAACCGCCTGCCTGGTGCGGTGAAGGCGGAAACCCGGCTGCTGATCTTGGACGATCCCGGCACCGTCGCCGCCCTCGACGAATGCGAACCCACCTCACCGCGTTTCGCGGTGCACCCGGACGACGCCGCGTACCTGATCTACACCTCCGGCTCGACGGGTACCCCGAAGGCGGTAACCGTCACCCACCGTGGGCTGGCCAACCACAACGAGGCCATGAGCACGCGTTTCGGCCTCGGCACCGACACCCGTGCCCTGCAAGCGTTCTCGCCCGGTTTCGACGCGGCCGCGGAAGAGATCTTTCCCGTGCTCGCTCGCGGCGGAACCCTCCACGTCCTGCCCGATGGCTGGCCCGATCCAGCCCAACTCGCCGTCCACATCCTTGAGTCGCGGCCCACGCTGCTGCACATGCCCGCCGGCTACTGGGCGAGCTGGGTCGGCGCGGCCACTCCCACGCCCGAGCAACTCCCCCTGGTCCGAGCAGCCAAGATCGGGGGAGAGCGCCCGCTCCCGGCGCAGATCCGGACCTGGTACGAGGCCGTCGGCGTTCCCCTATGGAACGTCTACGGCCCGACGGAGACCACCATCACCGTCACCACCGATCTGCTCCCCCCTGATCTCCCAGAGAACATCGCACCATCGATCGGAACCCCGCTCCCTCACACCACCACCCACGTGCTCGACGAACACCTGCGGGGCGTCCCGGCGGGCGTTCCCGGCGAGTTGTTCATCGGCGGCCCGCAGCTCGCGCGCGGTTACCACCGTCGTCCCGCGCTGACCGCCGAGCGGTTCGTCCCCGACCCCGTGGCCAATGACGGATCACGCCTGTACCGCACTGGGGACCTCGCCCTTTGGAGCTCCGAGGGCAGGCTTCACTACCTGGGCCGCATCGACGACCAGATCAAGATCCGGGGCCATCGGGTGGAGCCAGGGGAGATAGAGAGCGTCCTCGCTTCCCATCCGCAGGTGCGGGCGGCGGCGGTCGTGGTCCGCGAGGATGCCGGCGAAGCACGACTGGCCGCCTTCCTCGTCCCGTCCGACGCCGACCACCCGCCCGGGGCGGAGGAGCTCCGCGCGTTCATGCGAAGCAGGTTGCCCGACCCCGTGGTCCCGGCAAGCGTCACGCAGCTGCCGCGGTTGCCGATGACCACCAGCGGCAAGACCGACCGACACGCCCTCAGCGCCGACGAGACATACCGGCCTGCCGCCGTGCTCCGTTTCGTTCCTCCGGCCACCGCGACCGAGCAGGCCATCGCCGACGTCTGGCGGCAGGTGCTCAAGATCGAACGGGTCGGCGCGCACGACGACTTCTTCGAGCTGGGCGGGCATTCGCTCACGGCCATGCAGATCGTCTCGCGGATAAGAGAACGGTTCCGCGTCACCCTGGCGATAGCGGACCTGTTCAACGCGCCCACCGTCGCTGAGCTCGCCGTCCTGGTGGACGAGTCGGACCGCAGGCGGCAGCCCCCGCCCATCGTGCCCGTTGACCGAACCGCGCCGCTGGAACTGTCGTCCGCCCAGCAGCGGCTGTGGTTCCTCAGCCGACTGGAGCCCGACAGCGCCGAGTACAACATTTCCAGCGCGCTTCGGCTCGACGGAGGGCTGGACGTCACCGCGTTGCGACGGGCGCTCACCGCGGTGGTGGCACGGCACGAGACACTGCGCACCACGATCACCAGCACACCGGACGGCGTGCCAGTGCAGACGATCTCCGCTGAGGCCGAGCAGCGGATGCCACTGATCGACTTGTCCGGGCTTCCCGCCGATGACGCCCGGCGCGAAGCGGGCCGGCTCGTGGACGATGACGCGGCCACTCCGTTCGATCTGTCCACGACCCGGCCCCTGCGCGCGAAACTGATCCGGCTGAACCTTGATGTGCACGTGCTAGTTCTGACCGTCCACCACATCGCGGCGGACGAGTGGTCGATCGGCGTGCTCAAGCGTGAGCTGTCGACGCTCTATGCGGCCTTCCGGGATGGGCGGCCCGTCTCTCTCGAACCGCTGCCCGTTCAGTACGCCGACTACGCGGCATGGCAGCGCAGTCGGCTCTCCGAAGAGGCATTGCGAGACCAGCTGGAGTACTGGCGGGACCAGCTCGCCGACCTCCGCCCACTGCGGCTGCCCACGGACCGCCAGAGCCCCGCGGTTCGCGACCCGGCGGGGGCCCAGTGCCCGTTCACCGTTTCCGCCGAAATCACCGAGGGGCTGCGGGAGACCAGCCGCAGGGCCGGCACCAGCATGTTCATGACGCTCTTGGCCGCTTTCCAGACGCTCCTGGCACGCTACAGCGGACAAGACGACATCGCCGTCGGCACTCCGATCAGCGGCCGGCCCCACCCGGACGCCGAGCGGCTCATCGGCTTGTTCGTCAACACCGTCGTGCTGCGCAACGACCTGACAGGCGACCCCACCTTCACCGAACTTCTCGGCCGGGTCCGGAAGACCGCGCTGGACGCATACGATCACCAGGATCTTCCCTTCGAGCACCTGGTCGACGCGCTGCGGCCGGAACGGGATCGCGCTCGCCATCCGCTCTTCCAGGTCATGTTCAACTACGCCACCGCGGGGGCCGATGATCGAACCGGGCTGGCGGACCTCGACGCCTGCGAATTCCCGGCGAACTACACGGTCACGCCTTTCGACCTGACACTCAACGTGTTCGAGGACGGCCGGGTTCTCCACGGCAGCATCGAGTACGGGACCAGGCTGCTCGATCGAGAGACGGTCGACCGCCTCATCGCCCATTTCACGGTCCTGCTGGGCGCGGTCGCGGTCGATCCCGACCTGCACCTCAGTGAGCTGCCGATTCTCCCGCCGTCCGAACACGACAGCAGCCGGAAGGGGACGGTCGGGATCGAGGCGGGCGAGGTGCCGGACGTCCCCGTCCATGAGCTGGTCGCGACCTACGCGCACACCTCCCCGGACAAGGCCGCGGTGACCACCGGCGAACGGCGACTGACGTACCTCGAACTCGAGCAGGGCGCGAACCGGCTCGGACGCCTCCTTCGCACTAGGGGCGTGGCTCACGAAGCAGTGGTGGCCATCTGCCTCGAACGCACATCCGACGCGATCGTCGCGGCCCTGGCCGTGCTCAAGGCAGGTGCCGCCTGCACACTCATCGACCCCGGCACCCCGCCCGAACGACTCGCCTTCCTCCTGCGCGACACCCGAACCCGGACCTTGATCAGCACCTCGGCGCTGCGGGAACGGTCACCCGTGTCCGAAGCCGACGTCGCCTCCACCGTGCTCCTCGACGACCCGGCGATCCGCGCCCAGTTGGCGGACCACCCCGCCACCCCACCCGAGGTCGAGATCAGTCTCGACAACGCCGCCTACCTGATCTACACGTCGGGATCGACCGGCACGCCCAAGGGGGCCATCGGCACCCACCGCAATCTGATCCAGCTCCACCACGCGTGGACCGCCAGCCACGGACTGGCGGCCGAGGACGTATGGCTCACCACGGCGAACACGGCTTTCGACGTCTTCACCGGCGACTGGGTCCGCGCGCTCGCCTCTGGCGCGACCCTGCACATCGGGCCAGACCGTCGCAGGCTCGACCCCGCCCACCTCGCGGATCTGATCGACCGCCACCGCATCACCGCGCTGGAGACCTCGCCCCACCAGCTCGCCCCTCTTCGGGATCATCTTTCCGAGGCCGCCACCTCGAACCTGCGGTTGATGGTCGTCGCAGCGGACTTGTGGCCCGCCGCCGACCTCGCCCCTACGCGCTCCCTGCTGCCGTGTGCCCGCCTGCTCACCGCCTACGGGCTCACCGAGACCAGCATCGACTCGACCTGGTACGACGCGACACACGCTGACGCCCACCCACATCGGTACCTGCCCGTCGGGCGGCCCCTTCCGCACACGACCGTGCACCTTCTGGACCGTCACCTGCGCCCGGTACCACCCGGAACGCCCGGAGAGATCTACATCGCCGGCGACGGGCTGACCCGCGGATATCACCACCGGCCAGACCTGACCGCGCAGCGCTTCGTCGCCGACCCGTCCGCCGACGACGGCTCGCGGCTGTACCGGACGGGTGATCTGGGACGCTGGCGGAACGACGGAAACCTGGAGCTCCTCGGTCGCACGGACGAGCAGATCAACCTGCGCGGCCACCGCATCGAACCCGGTGAGGTCGAAGCGGCCCTCGTCGCACATCCGGACGTCGTGACGGCCGCTGTCGTGACGCGCGAGGACGAACCCGGCGACCTGCGCATAGCCGCTTATCTCGCGGTTTCGCCGGGGTCGGATCCGAGCGTCGACGAGCTGAGAACGTTCCTGATGGCCAAGCTTCCCGACCATATGATCCCCGTGGCTTTCGTCACGCTGGCGGAGCTGCCGCTGACGGTCACCGGCAAGATCGACCGTCAGGCCCTGCCCGCACCCGGCGGACAACGTCCCCGGCTCGCGGCCGAATACGTCGAACCGGCCACGGCCATCGAGCTGGTGTTGGCCGATGTCTGGCGTGACGTGCTGCGCCTCGACCACGTGGGCGTGCACGACGATTTCTTCGACCTCGGCGGCGACTCGATCTTGAGCCTGCAGGTCGTGGCGCGAGCACGGCGCGCGGGCGTCGTCATCACCCCGGCCCAGCTGTTCGACCACTCCACGATCGCCTCCCTTGCCGCGGTGGCGGGCGTCGCCGCCCAGGGCGAGGAGGCGGAACAGGTCCAGGTCTCCGGCCCCATCGAGATCCTTCCCATTCATCACTGGTGGGCGGCACAGCGGTTGACGCGTCCGGAGCACTTCAACCAGGCAACCTGGCTGGAGTCTGCGACCCGGCTCGATCCCCCGCTGCTGGAGCGGGCCGCGACCGCGATCGCCCACCATCACGATGTGCTTCGGCTACGAGCCACCGGATATCCCGACGCGCTCCAGATCTCCGTATCCGACCAGGCTCCGCCGGTCGTCACCCGGCACCGCCTTCCGGCCGGTTGCGACGCGGAGCAGACACGTGACCGGCTCCGGCGAATCGCGGGAAGCGCTCAGGCGGGGCTGGATCTGGAGAACGGACCGATATGGCGGATCGAGCTCGTGGATGACGCATCCGGGAACGGCTCCCGGATCCTGCTCGTAGTTCACCACCTCGCCATCGACACCGTTTCCTGGGACATCCTGATCGAGGACCTGGCTCGTGCCTACGAACAGCTCGCCGACGGCCGACCCGTCGACCTCGGCCCCAAGACGACGTCCATCCGGCAGTGGGCGGCGTACGTCGCCGACCTGAGCCGGACCACCGACGTCGCCAGCGCGTCCGCGAGCGATCAGAGGTCGGGCAGGCTCGCCGATCCGCTCCCAGTCGATCACGATACGGGGCCCATGACCTTCGCCCATGCGGGCACCCGCGGCGTCGTCCTGGACGTCGAGTCCACGACGGCATTGATCCGCGAGGCGCCGGGCGCATACCGCACCCGCGTCGACGATCTGCTCCTCGCCGCGCTCGCACGCGCGTTGCACGAATGGGCGCGCGTCGACCGCACCGTCGTCGAACTCGAAGGCCACGGCCGCACCTACACCGGTCCGCACGATCTGTCCCGCACCCTCGGCTGGTTCACCGCGCTCGCCCCGGTCCGGCTCGCACATGCCGGCGATTTGGCGGGACTCATCAAGACGGTGAAGGAAGAGGTCCGGACGATCTCAGGGCTCGGTGTGCGGGGCCATTTGCTCACAGAGTCCAGCGGCGGCTCGGGTGCTGAGATCGGGTTCAACTACCACGGCCAGCTCGACTCCGGCACTCCATCGCCATCCGGCAGCCGGGAACAGGGCGATGGGAGCGGCGACCCGGACGGGAGGTGGCGGCCGGTCGGCGGCCCAACGGCGGACGACCAGCACCCGGACACCCCGATGGCGCATCTATTGGAGATCACCGCCGCGATCGACGAAGGCCGGCTGCACATCGACCTGACGTACCCGCGCACCCGGTTCCGACCCGACACGATCAGCACCCTGGCCGAACACGTGCGGCGCGCGCTGGTCGAGGTGATCGAGCACACCGCGCACGTCGCGAGAACGAGTCCGGGTGCGGCGACGCCTTCCGACTTCCGCTTGGCCAATCTCTCCCAGCACCAGGTAGACCAGCTCGTCGACACGACCGGGTTCGTGATCGAAGACGCCTATCCGCTGTCGCCGACGCAACACGGCATGCTGTTCCACACACTGTTGGACCCCGACGCCGGCGTGTACTTCGAGCACACCAGCCTTACCTTCGAGGGGCCGCTGGAACCGGAACTCCTCCATCGGGCCTTCCAGTACCTGGTCGACCGGCACCCGATTCTGCGCACCGCCATCCGACACCACGACCTGGACGACCCTCTCCAGATCGTCGCCGCCAAGACCGCGATCCCCTGCACCGTTCACGACTGGTCGCGTTTTCCCGAAGACCAGCAGGCCGCCCAGCTCGAGGACTTCCTGGTCGAGGATCGGCGGCGGGGCTTCGACCTCGGCGTCCCGCCACTCGCCCGGCTGGCCGTCATCCGGCACGGCCCCACGCGCCACACCCTCCTGATCGCCGCGCACCACCTGCTGCTCGACGGCTGGAGCCTGCCGATCCTGCAGCAGGAGTTCCTCGCCACGTACCAGGCCATGGCCCGCGAAGAGGCGCCGGCCCTACACGCCCGCCGCCCTTACCGCGACTACATCGCCTGGCTCGCCGGCCAGGACGACCAGGACGACCTGGAGTTCTGGCGCGAGCAACTGGACGGCTTCACCAACCCCACCCCGCTCGCGGAATCCCGACGCACTGAGCCGACCACCGGGCACTCCACCCGGCGCTGGAGCCTGTCCGAGGACATCACTCGCCGACTCGAGAACCTGGCGCGCGGCCACCGGCTGACGATGAGCACCATCGTGCGCGGTGCTCTCGCGCTGCTGATCTCCCGGCAGGCCGGGACGTCCGATGTCTGCTTCGGCGCCACCGTCGCGGGTCGTCCGGGCACCCTTCCCGGGGCCGAGAGCATGCTCGGCCTCTTCATCAACACACTTCCCGTCCGTACTCGAACCAGGGCGGACCAGCCTCTTCTCGAGTTCCTTCAAGACCTGCAACGCCAGCAACTCGAGCAGCAGGATCACCAGCACACGCCCCTGGTATCGATCCAGGCGGACAGTGCGTTGCCGCCGAACACACCGCTCTTCGACACCATCCTCGTGGTC
This sequence comes from Actinomadura sp. 9N215, assembly GCF_044326345.1. Classification (NCBI taxonomy): domain Bacteria; kingdom Bacillati; phylum Actinomycetota; class Actinomycetes; order Streptosporangiales; family Thermomonosporaceae; genus Actinomadura; species Actinomadura sp. 9N215. Next base: position 39,535 of record NZ_JBIRBA010000047.1, read on the forward strand.
CACAACTACCCGGTCACATCAAGCGGCGGCCCTTCCGACACCACGGCCGCCGACCGCGGCGATACGGCATCGATCTGCGAGATCAGCGGCGAGGAAGCATACGACCACTATCCCCTCACCGTCACCGCCATTCCCGAGACCTCCCTGCTCTTCACAGCCGCGTATGACCGATCGCGGCTCGCCGAGGCGACCGTCGACCGCCTCGCGGCACATCTGTCCGCTCTGCTGGAGACCATCGCCGACGACCCGCACCAGCGGCTCGGCGACATCACCGCCGTTCCATCGGACGAAGCCGCGCTCGTCGCCGAGTGGTCGGCCGGGACGAACGCGCCGGTCGCCTCCGCCACCGCGGTCCACGAACTGGTCGCCGCGCAGGCCCGCCGGACACCGGAGGCGATAGCAGTGGTCTCCGAGGCGCAGCGGCTGACCTACAGAGACATGGACCAGCGCGCCAACCGGCTCGGCCACCACCTGCGCAGCCTGGGTGTCGGCCCAGAGAAGACGGTCGCGGTTCTCCTCGACCGCGGGCTGTCACTGCTCCCCACGCTCCTCGGGATCTGGAAGGCCGGCGGCGTCTACGTCCCGCTCGATCCCGAGGCCCCGGCGGAGCGCCTGGCGTTCCAGCTCCGCGACAGCGGCGCGATCGCGCTCATCACCACCGGTGACCTGCGCGGCCGGCTCCCGGCCGTGAACGAGATCGATACGGCCGTCGTCGTCCTCGACGAGCCCGCCGTCCAGCGCACGCTCGCCGCACTCCCCGCGTCCAGTCCAGCAGTTCCCGTACACGGCGGCAACGGCGCCTACTTGATCTACACCTCCGGGTCCACCGGTCTCCCCAAAGCGGTCCTCAACCACCACGCCGGCCTGGTCAACCGGCTCCTCTGGCAGATCCAGGCCCACGAGTTCGACGCCGCGGACCGGAGCCTGCACAAGACGCCATTGATCTTCGACGTCTCCCTCTGGGAGCTCTGCTGTCCACTGCTCGTCGGCGCCACCATCATCATGACGCCCCCCGGCCAGCACCGGGACCCCACAGCGATCGCCCGGCTCATCGAACGGCACACCATCACCACGGTGGAGTTCGTACCCTCACTCCTCGGCCCCTTCCTGGACGTCGCCGACGCCGACCAGACCGCTGGGCTGCGTCTGATCACATGCGCGGGGGAGGCGCTCCCCGGCCCCCTGGTGCGCCGCTGCCATGAGCGGCTCGGAGACCACTTCCAGGTCCACAACCTGTACGGGCCCGCCGAGGCCGCGGTCTCGGTCACGGACGCGCGTTGCCCGCCGGACGACGACCGGCCGCCCATCGGCCGCCCGATCACCGGAGTCTCGTGCCACGTGCTCGACGCACGACTTCGCCCGGCCGGTATCGAAGTCCCCGGTGAGCTGTACATCGGCGGCGTCGCCGTCGCGCGGGGCTATCACGATCGGGCCGCGCTCACCGCCGAGCGCTTCGTGCCCGATCCCCTCGGACCGGCCGGGACGCGGCTCTACCGCACCGGCGACCTCGCCCGCTGGCGTGCGGACGGGCAACTGGAGTTCCTGGGGCGCACGGACGACCAGGTGAAACTCCGCGGACACCGGATCGAACCCGGCGAGATCGAACAGGAGCTCACCGCCCATGCAGACGTGGGCGGCGCCGCCGTGATCGCTCACGAGCGCCCGCACCGCGGCCTCCAGCTGGTCGCGTACGTGGTCCCCGACTCCCGAACCCCGCCGAACATCTCCGAGTTGCGCGACCACCTGAAGCAGCGCCTTCCGGAAAGCATGATCCCCGCAACGTTCATCCTGCTGCACGCGCTGCCGCTCACCGGCAGCGGCAAGGTCGACCGCCGCTCCCTGCCCGCGCCCGGCACCGCCCGGCCCGAGCTGGCGGCCGCGTTCGTAGCGCCGTCGAGCACCGCCGAGCTCGCCCTGGCGGCCATCTGGCGGGAGGTGCTGGGGGTGGACCGCGTCGGTGTCGATGACGACTTCTTCGAACTGGGCGGGCACTCCCTGCTGGCCACGCAGGTCGCGGTCCGTCTTCGTACCCGGCTGGGGGTCGACCTGCCGCTGGCGGCCCTCTTCGAGGCCCCCTCGCTCGGCGGGCTGGCGGCACGGGTGGAGCAGGCGCTGATCGAGAGGATCGAGCGGATGACCGACGACGAGGTCCGCGACCTTCTGGCCCTGGAAGGAGACGATTCGTGAGCACCACACCCGCGCGACGGCGATCACAGCTCTCTCCCGAGCGTCAAGCACTGCTCGAACAACAGCTCAGGGGTGTCACGAACACGGATGCCGGCTCCAAGATCGAGCCTCTTCCGGCGGACGCTCCGAACACACTGTCCTTCGCACAGCAAGGGATGTGGTTCGTCAACCAGCTCGATCCCTCCGCCGCACACTACAACCTCCCCATGGCCTTCCGCCTTGACGGCGGCCTGAACGCCGAGGCGCTCCAGCAAGCACTGGTCGAGATCGTTGACAGGCACGAGGTGCTGCGGACGACCATCGACGCCGCCGCGGACGGGACAGCCCGACCCGTGGTCCGGCCGACCGCGGCCTTCGAGGTCCCGCTCGTCGACCTCTCGCCGCTGCCCATCGACGAGGCGCGAGCCGAGGCCGGCCGCCGGATCGACAACGACGCGGCTCAGGGATTCGATGTGGCGGCCGATCCGCCGATGCGGGCGTTCCTGCTACGCCTCAGCGCCGACGAGCACGTTCTGTTCGTCAACGTCCATCACATCGCGTTCGACCAGTGGTCGTCCCGTGTCCTCCAGCAGGAGCTCACGGCGCTGTACATCGCGTATCGCGACGGCAGTCACTCCCCCCTCCCGCCCCTGCCGATCCAATACGCCGACTATGCCGCCTGGCAACGCGACAGGATGGGTGACCAGGTACTGCAGGAGCAGATCGACTATTGGCGCGCCCAACTCTCCGATCTCAGTCCGCTCCAACTACCCACCGACCATCCGCGCACCGGGGAGCCCGGCCACTCCGGCACGCTGTACGAGTTCCAGATCCCGGCCGAGACCTCCCACCGGATGCGCGCGCTCAGCCACGACACCGGCACCAGCCTGTTCATGGTCCTGCTCGCCGCGTTCCAAGCGCTCCTCTCCCGCTACTGCGGCCACGACGACATCACCGTCGGCACACCCATCGCCGGCCGTCTCCACCACGACACCGAGCCGCTGATCGGGCTGTTCATCAACACCCTCGTGCTGCGCTCCGACCTGTCAGGAGACCCCACCTTCGAGGAACTCCTCCACCGTGTGCGCAACGTCGCGCTAGAGGCGTACGCCAATCAAGACCTTCCCTTCGCCCATCTGGTGGACGAGATCGGGCGGGACCGGAACGGTGCCCGGACCCCGCTCTTCGACGTCCTGTTCAGCTACCAGGCCGACGCCGGCCGATCTGCCGGTCCCGGGCTGGACGAGCTGGGCGCATGCGACTTCCCCATCACTCGTACCACCACCCAGTTCGACCTCGCCGTCGAGCTGATGGATGCCGACGGGCGGCTCTACGGGGCCATCGAATACAGCACCGACCTCTTCGACCCGAGCACGATCGAGCGGCTTGCCTGTCATCTCACCACCGTGCTCGAAGGCGTCGCCGCCGCACCCGGGGCGCGGCTGAGCGAGATCCCGCTGCTGACGGCGGACGAGCGGGCGAGCCTTGAGAGCTGGGCGCGCGGGCCGGAGGTCCCGGTGCCAGACCGTCCGGTACATGAGCTGATCGCGGATCTGGCCGCCCGGCATCCACGCGCCGTCGCGGTGACCGCCGCCGACCAGCAGCTGACATACGGGCGGCTCGACGACCAGGCCAATCGGCTGGCCCACCTCCTCCGCGGCCAGGGAGCGGGACCCGGCACGATCGTCGCCGTGTGCCTGGACCGCGGCCCCGATCTGGTCACCGCTCTGCTGGCGATCTGGAAGGCCGGCGCGTCCTATCTTCCGCTTGCCCCCGACCAGCCCGCCGACCGGCTCGCCTTCCAACTCGCCGACAGCGGCGCCCACACCGTCATCACCGCCGGGCCCCTCCAGCGGCTCCTCCCCCGTGGCCCGGCCGTGCTCATCGACGACCCGAGCCTCCGGCAAAGACTCGCCGACTTGCCCGCGACTCCGCCGATCGGCACGGTGCACCCGGATGAGATCGCGTACCTGATCTATACCTCGGGGTCGACGGGAACCCCCAAAGCCGTCAGCATCCGCCACGGCGGCCTCACCAACCTCATCACCGCCCAACAACACCACTTCCACCTCACCCCAAACGACCGCATCCTGCAGTTCTACTCCGCAAGCTTCGACGCCTCCATCTGGGAAACCACCCTCGCCCTCACCGCCGGCGCCACCCTCATCACCACCACCCACACCCAACGCCACTCCCCCCAACAACTC
>NZ_JBIRBA010000048.1:0-38106 GCF_044326345.1 Actinomadura sp. 9N215
CCAGGGGGGCGCCCCCCTGGGCTAACGAGCCCTCTTGCGCTTTTGGAAGGGGAGGTAGCCGTCGGCGCGGCGGGTGCGGGCGAGGAGGCCGGTGGACTCGACGGCGAGGATGCGGTCGAAGCGGAAGGCGCGGACGCCGCGGCGCATCCGGCACCAGCCGACGAGGTACCAGTGGTCGCGGTGGACGAGGCAGGTGACGGGCTCGACCTCACGGATCGTGACGTTGGCGCCGGCGTCGCCGTAGCAGAGCCGGACGACGCGGTGCTCGGTGATCGCGGCGGCGATCACGCGGGCGCGGTCGGAGGTGGGGGCGTCGAGCGGCGTGGTGAGGGTGGCGAGCGTGGTGGTGACCACGTCGTCGTGGGGGGCCGCGTCGAGGAGGGTGTGCAGGGCGCGGCGGGCGGTGGTGGCCTGCGGGCCGGCGCCGAGGTGCGCGAGCGAGAGCGCGAGAGCGGCGATCTCCGCCGCGGTCAGCGGGGCGGTCGCGGTGGTGTCGGGCTGAGGGTGCGTCGCAACGTTCGCCATGGTTCGATCATACGTTCGAACACTGACATTGTGGAGGCCTCCGGGACGCTCTGATCGAGTCACGTGACTCAGCCCGGGGTCACGGAGGGCGATGATCGGCTGCGCAGTTGAGAAGGCGACCTTCGATGGTGAAAACTTGGGCTCCAAAACGTGCTCTATTTGGGGGAATCGGGGCGAACATGGGCCGACCGTGGACCGGCGTTGAGTGACGCGCGGGTGGGCCGGCCCCCGATGAGCCGAGACGAGGCGGACCGCGCGCTGGCGCGGCTCCGCGACGAGCGGGAGCGCATCAGCGCGGCGTTGCTCGAACTTGAGGCCCACCAGGGCTACCAGTTGCTGGAGGGGGCGGCGCTGGACGGGGAGACGCGGCGCGTGCAGTCGGAGGTGCGGGCGGGCCTGGGCTCGCTGTGGGCGCTGTTCGACGTGTACGGGCGCGTCCTCGGCGCGGCGGAGGAGCTCCGGGCCCGCCATTCCAAGCCCGGGCAGACGCAGCTCAAGGAGCTGACCTGGCTGCTCGCGGGCCCGTCGGTGGAGCTTCCGGCCGAGGAGGTGCCGCTGGAGCGGCGGACGCTGCTGTCCGTCCCGTCCGGCGAGAAGCTGACCTTGCGGGCGGCGGTGGAGCGGATGACGCCGCTGTACGAGGAGGCCGCGCGGGCGGTCGCGGCGCTGGACACGGTCTGGTCGGCGCTGCTGTCGCGGCTCGCCGAGGTGGAGGCGGAGCGGCGGGCGGCGGAGGAACTGCTGGGGTCCCTGGGCGGGGCTGAGCCGAAGCTCGACCGGCTCCGCGCCGATCTCGCCGCCGTCGCCGCCGTCGTGCGGAGCGACCCGATGGCGCTGGCGCGCGACGGCCGCGCCGACACCGGGCGGCTGGACGCGATCCGGACGGGCCTCGCCGAGGTGCGCCGCGGCCTGGCGGAGGCGGAGCGGCTGCGGGACGGGTTCGCCGACCGGCTCCGCGGCGTCGCGGCCGTCCTGGAGCGGCTGCGCGGGACGGAGGCGGAGGCCCGCCGGGTCCGGGACGAGGTCCTCGCCAAGATCGCCAAGCCGACGCTGCCCGACCTGCCCGAGCTGTCCGCCGCCCTGGCCGACCGGCTCGCCGCGGTGGCCCGTCCGGCGCACGGCGCCGCCTGGAGCGACCTGGCGGAGCGGGTCGCCGCACTGGAGCGGGCGGCGAACGACGCGCTGGAACGCGCGCGGGAGGCCACCGGCGTGATCCGCGGCCTGCTGGACCGGCGCGAGGAGCTGCGCGGGCGGCTGGAGGGGTACCGCGTGAAGGCTGCGAGACTCGGTCACGCCGAGGACACCGAGCTGGCCCGGATGTACGAGCAGGCCCGCGAGCTGCTGTGGACGTCCCCCTGTGATCTGCGAAAGGCGACCGTGACTCTGTCGGGATACCAGCAGGCCATCAACGCGCGGGCGAAGGGAGTGGAACGATGAGCCAGTGCACGGAGCCGGGCTGTACCGGGACCATTGACGGCGGATACTGCGTCCTATGCGGCGTGGCCGCCCCGTCCGGCCCGCCGCCCGCGTCGTCTGGGGCGCGGCTGGCCTCGTCCAGCCCGGCGGCCGCGTCGTCCGGTCCGGCGGCCGCCTCCACCGGGGCCCCGCCCGCGCCGAACGCGTGCGCGCAGCCCGGCTGCACCGGGACGATCACGGACGGCTACTGCGACGTCTGCGGCAATCCACCGGCGAGCCCCCCGGGCGCCCCCGGTGTGCCGGCCCCGCGGGCGCCGGTCGCCCTGGCCCCCGACGCGTGCCGCATGCCCGACTGCACCGGCACGATCATGGACGGCTACTGCGACGTGTGCGGCTCCCCGCCCGCGCACACGACGCTCACCGCACGCGCGGGCGCGTCCGGCCGCTCGGGCTCGGGCGGGACGGTCGGCAGCACCAGCACGGGCAGCACCCGCACGGGGTCGGCGCGCTCGTCCGGCCGCCGCGGGATGCTCGGCGCGGGGCTGGTCGAGGTGCCGCGCGTCGTGTCCCGGGACCCGTCCACCGCGGTGATGAGCGATCCGCAGGTCGCCGAGGGCAAGCGCTTCTGCAGCGGCTGCGACCATCCGGTCGGCCGGGGACGCGGCGGGCAGCCCGGCCGCACCGAGGGGTTCTGCCCGAAATGCGGCGCCAGGTTCTCGTTCACGCCGAAGCTCGGCCAGGGCGACCTCGTCGGCGGGCAGTACGACGTGCTCGGCTGCCTCGCGCACGGCGGCCTCGGCTGGATCTACCTCGCCGTGGACCGGAACGTCAGCGACCGGTGGGTGGTCCTCAAGGGCCTGCTGGACAGCGGCGACGCCGACGCCATGCGGGCCGCGGCGGCCGAGCGCGCGTTCCTCGCCAAGGTCGAGCACCCCAACATCGTCAAGATCTACAACTTCGTCCAGCACGACGGCGACGGCTACATCGTCATGGAGTACGTGGGCGGCGAGTCGCTCAAGGACATCCTCCTCCAGCAGCCGCAGCCCTCGGGCGAGAAGCACCTCCCGCTCGCGCAGGCCATCGCGTACGGACTCGAGGTGCTGCGCGCGTTCGAGTACCTGCACGCGCAGGGCCTGGTCTACTGCGACTTCAAGCCGGACAACGTGATCCAGTCCGAGGAGCAGCTCCGGCTGATCGACCTCGGCGGCGTCCGGCGGCTGGACGACCCGGGCGGCGCCATCTACGGCACGGTCGGCTACCAGGCACCGGAGATCGCCGACGACGGGCCCTCGATCTCGTCCGACCTGTACACGGTCGGGCGGGCGCTGGCCGTGCTGAGCTTCCCGTTCCGCGGCTTCACCAGGACGTTCACGAACTCGCTGCCGGAGCGCTCGCAGGTGCCCGTGCTCCAGCGGTTCGAGTCGTTCGACCGCTTCCTGCGCCGGGCGACGCACAACGACCCGGCGCAGCGGTTCCAGGACGCCGGGGAGATGGCGGAGCAGCTCACCGGCGTGCTGCGGGAGGTCCTGGCCGCCGAGGACGGCGCGCCGCGTCCCGCCGCGTCCGGGCTGTTCGGCCCGGAGCGGTTCGCGCCGCGGATGGCGGGCGGCGAGTCGGGCGAGACGGCGCTGCCGCCCGTCCCGCCCGCGGTGGCCGCGGCGTCGCTGCCGGTGCCGCTGGTGGACGCCGCCGACCCGGCCGCCGCGTTCGTCTCGGACCTCGGCGCGCTGGAGCCCGAGCAGGTCGTGGCGGCGGCGAAGAACGCGCCCGAGGTCACGCGCGAGGTGCGGCTGGCGCTCGCCCGCGTGAAGATCGAGCTGGACGCGCACGCCGAGGCGGGGCAGCTGCTGGACGAGCTCGACGCCGAGCAGCCCGGCGACTGGCGGGTCGGCTGGTACCGCGCCGTCGGGCTCCTCGCGCAGGGCCGGGTGGCCGAGGCCGATCCCTGGTTCGACCGGCTGTACGGGCTGCTGCCCGGCGAGGCGGCGCCGAAGCTGGCCCTCGCCTACTGCCGGGAGCGGACGGCGCCGCGGGAGGCCGTCCGCCTGTACGAGATGGTGTGGCGCACGGACCAGAGCTACCTCAACGCGGCGTTCGGCCTGGCCCGCGTCCATCTGGCGGCGGGCGACCGGGCGGCGGCGGTCGCCGCGCTCGACTCGGTCCCGAAGATCTCGATCCGGTACCTGCCCGCGCAGGTCGCGGCGGTCGCGACGGTGGTGCGCGGGCGCACCCCCGCGAACCTCACGGCGGCCGAGCTGGTCGCGGCCGGCGACCGGCTCACCGCCCTCGACCTGGACGGGGAGCGCCGCGACCGGCTGGCCGCCGAGGTGCTGGAGGCCGCTCTCGACTGGCTCCTTGACGGGCCGGGCGCGGCGAGCGGGACGCGGGGCGGCGCCGTCCTCGGGACACCGCTCGCGGAGACGCAGCTGCGCCGCCTGCTGGAGTCGACGTACCGGGAGCTGGCCCGGCGCACCCGGGACCGGGACGAATGCCGCCGGTTCGTCGACTCCGCCAACGCCGTCCGCCCGAGGACGCTGCTGTGACCGGCGACCAGCACGCGGCGAAGGCCGCGGAGCTCTCCTGCCCCGCGTGCGGCGAGATCGTGTACGCGGGCGAGGTCTTCTGCGAGGAGTGCGGGCACCGCCTCGCCGACGCCGCGCCCGCCGCCGCGCCTGCGGCCCCGCCCGGCGCGGCGCCGGCCGAGGCGGGCACGGCGGGACGTCCGGACGCGACGATCAAGCAGAGCTCGTCCTCGCTCCCGGCGCGCCGCCGGGCGCCCGCGGGCCCCTGCACGGGCTGCGCCGCGACGGAGATCGACGCGGACGGCTACTGCGAGTCCTGCGGGCTGCGCCAGCCCGCCGAACGCGACCACATCGAGATCGAGATCCCGGCCGCCGGGACCGCGGGCGGGGCCGTGAACGGGACCCGTCCGGTGGTCGCGGCGGGCGCGAGCGACCGCGGACGCCGCTACAGCCGCAACGAGGACGCCATCGCCATCGCCGTCCACTCCGCCGGGGTCGCGGCCGTGGTGTCGGACGGCGTCGGCTCGTCGCAGCGTCCCGACGACGCGTCCCGCACGGCCGCCGAGACGGGCGCCGCCGAGCTGGTCGCGCGCCTCGACTCCGGCGACGACCCCGAGGCCGCCACCCGTGCCGCCGCGTTGAAGGCCGCCGAGGCCGTCGCCGCGCTGAGCATGTCCTCGACGGACGCGCCGTCGTGCACGTACGTGTCGGCGGTGACGCGGGGCACGGCGGTCACGGTCGGGTGGATCGGCGACAGCCGCGCCTACTGGCTGTCCGCGGACGGCGCCGTCGACCCCGGCGAGGACGGAACCCCTCCGGACCCCGACGCCGCCTACCCGGACGACGCGGAGGTGAGCACCGGCGACATGGCGGAGCTCGGCCCGTCCCGCAGGCTCACCGACGACGACTCGTGGGCCGCGTTCATGGTCGCCGAGGGCTCGCTGACCGAGGCGGAGGCCGAGGAGCACCCGAACGCGCACGTCATCACGGCCTGGCTGGGCGCGGACGCCGGGGAGGTCAGCCCGCACGTCGCGTCGTTCCGTCCGGCGGGCCCCGGCACGCTGCTGGTGTGCAGCGACGGCCTCTGGAACTACTTCCCGGCGGCCCGCGACCTCGCGGCCCTCCTGGCCGCCGGCCCCGGCCAAACGACCGCCCCGGGCGGCACGGCCGGAGCCCCGGGCACCGCGACCGGAGCCCCAGGCGGCGCGGCCGCACCCGCCGGATCGGAGGGCGCGGGCGGCGCGCCGCCGGATCCGGGGCACGACCCGGCGGCCGATCCGCTCGGCGTCGCGCGGACGCTGGTCCGCCACGCGCTGGACGCGGGCGGCCGGGACAACATCACCGTCGCCGTCATCCCGCTTCCGTCCCCCGCCGCCCCGCAGAGCCGCATCCACGAGAGCACGACGCAGAGCACGGAGCAGCCCCGATGAGCGAGCAGCCGCAATTCACCGTCAAGATCGACCAGAACAAGTTCCTGCCCGAGGACGGCCGCGAGGTGCACGCCATCGTGTCCGTGGAGGCCACGGCCGCCGAGGGGGCCGCCGCGGGGGCCGTGGCGGCGGTCCCGTCGTCGACCAGGGCGTCCGAGGTCATCATCATCGACACCTCCGGGTCGATGTCCTATCCCGACACGAAGCTGCGCGCGGCGGTCGCGGCCGCGAAGGTGGCGATCGACACGCTGCGCGACGGCGTCGAGTTCGCGGTGATCTCCGGCTCCAACACGGCGGAGATGGTCTTCCCGGCGCGGCCGGGCCTGGTCGCCGCGTCTCCGCAGAGCCGCGAGCAGGCCAAGATCGCGCTGAACAAGCTGAAGGCGTCCGGCGGCACCGCGATCGGCTCGTGGCTGCGGCTCGCCGACGAACTGTTCGGCCAGGACCAGGGCGGCCTCCGGCACGCGATCCTGCTGACCGACGGCAAGAACCAGCACGAGACGGCCGAGGAGCTCGACGCCGTCCTGTTCCGCTGCGACGGCCGGTTCGTGTGCGACTGCCGCGGCGTCGGCACCGACTGGGAGGTCGCCGAGCTGCGCAAGATCGCGTCCGCGCTGCTCGGCAGCGTCGACATCGTCGCCGACCCCGCCGGTCTGGAGGCCGACTTCCGGGCGATGACGGAGGCGGCGATGGGCAAGTCCGTCGCCGACGTCGCGCTCCGCGTGTGGACGCCGCAGACGGCGTCGCTGCGGTTCGTCAAGCAGGTCCTCCCGTCGGTGGAGGACCTCACCGGCAAGCGCGTCGAGGCCGGGCCGCAGGCCGGCGACTACCCGCTCGGCGCGTGGGGCGCCGAGAGCCGCGACTACCACGTCTGCGTGGAGGTACCGCCCGGCGACGTCGGGAAGGAGCTGCGCGCCGCGTGGGTGAAGCTCGTCGTCCCCGGCGCGCCCGGCGAGGAGGCGCAGGTCCTCGCCAGCGGGAACGTCCTGGCCCAGTGGACGGACGACGAGGCCCGCTCCACCAGGATCAACGCGCGGGTGGCGCACTACACCGGGCAGGCCGAGCTCGCCGCCGCCATCCAGGAGGGCCTCCAGGCCCGCAAGGACGGCGACCTCGACACCGCGACCGCGCGGCTCGGCCGGGCCGTGGTGCTGGCGAACGAGGCCGGCAACGACGAGATCACCTCGATGCTGCGCCGGGTCGTGGACGTCGTCGACCTGGAGTCCGGCACCGTCCGGCTGAAGCGCAACGTCGACAAGGCCCACGAGATGGAGCTCGACACCCGCTCCAGCAAGACCGTCCGGACGCGCAAGGACGAGACGGTCACCACCCGGCGGGGCGAGGGCTGAGCATGGCGAGCTGCCCCAACGGACACACCTCGCAGGCGTCCGACTACTGCGACGTCTGCGGCGAGCGCATCGGACCGTCCTCCCCCGCCTCCCCGTCCGGCGGGGGCTCGGGCGCGTCCGGTCCGCAAGGCACCGCGGCCCTGCAGTCCCTTCAAGGCGGCGGGCGCGGCCAGGGCGGCGGGCCGACGCCGTGCCCCGACTGCGGGACGCCCGGCAGCGACCGCTTCTGCGAGGCGTGCGGCTACGACTTCGCCACGGGCGGCGGCAAACCGACGCCGCGCACGGCCCCGGCGAACCCGTCTCCGCCCCTTCCTCCGACTCCGGCGCCGCCCGGGTCGTCCCCCACGCCGTCGCCGTCGCCGTCGTCCACGCCCACTCCGGCGCCTGTCCCCGGGCCGTCGGAACCGAGGCCCGCGACACCGGAATCCCCCGTCCCCGCCCCGCCCGGCCCCAGCACAGCCACCACAGGCGCCACTCCGGCCACACCCGGAACAGCAGGCACAACGGGCGCGGCAGGCGTGGCGGGCGCGACAGGGGACCCCAGGACGCTCTGGACGGCGATAGTGACGGCCGACCGCGACTACTACAACACGGTCATCGCCGAAGAGGGCCCCGACTCGGCAGCCCTCACGTTCCCGCCGTACGCGCCCGAACGGCGGATCCCGCTCGCCGGGACGCAGATCCGCATCGGACGGCGCAGCTCCTCGCAGCCGTCCCCGCCCGAGATCGACCTGCGGGAGCCGCCCGAGGACCCGGGCATCTCGCACGTCCACGCGGTCCTGCTCGCCAAGCCGGACGGCACCTGGACGATCGTCGACCCCGGCTCCACCAACGGGACCTGCATGAACGGGTCCATCGATCCGATACCGAACAACGTGGAGGTCCCGGTGGCCGAGGGCGACCGGATCCACGTGGGCGCCTGGACCACCATCAGGCTCATCCGAGGCGAGGCGACATGACGGCCGTCGAGCAGGCTCCAGCGGCGGGACAGCCCGCCTCCTCCCCGCAGGCGCACCCGCGGGAGCGGGCGGCCCCGCCCGCGCGGCGGCGTCCCGCCGGACGGCTCTGGCGAACGCCCGAGACGCCCCCGACCGGCGTCGCGCGCCTCGTGCCCCGCACCGTCGCGGCCCGCATCCGGACGCTGACGGCGCTCGCGGCCGTCCTGCTCGTGGCGCTGCTGGCCGTGTCCTGGTGGGCGATCGCGAACGCCCGCGAGGGCGTCCGGGTGATCGGGCACGACGCGGGCCCGCAGGTCGTCGCGACCGGCGACCTGTACTTCCAGCTCACCGACATGGACGCGCAGCTCGCCAACGCGCTGCTGATCGGCGGCGCGGCGGGCGGCGGCCGCGACCAGGCCCTCGCCCGCTACAACGAGAACCGGGAGAAGGCGGGCGACGCGCTGCTCAAGGCCGCGAAGCTCGCCGACGAGCGGACCGAGGACAACACCGCCCGCGACGTCCTCGACGCGCTCGGCCGCTACGAGCGGCTCGCCGGGCAGGCGCTGATGCTGGACCAGCAGTCCGGGCACGCGTCCGGGCCGCCGTCGCAGCGGGTCATCGACCTGTACCGGCAGGCGACGGACCTGATGAAGCTGGACCTGCTGCCCAAGGCGTACAACCTGACGCTCGACAACGGCACCCTCGTCCGGCACACGTACGAGGAGAAGCGCTCCGCCGTCCTCACCGGCCGGACCTGGATCCTCGTCACCGGTCTGGCGCTCCTCGCCGTCCTCGTCGCCTTCCAGCTGTTCCTGGCCAGCCGCTTCCGCCGGCTCCTGAACGTGCCGCTGGCGGCGGCCACGCTCGGCACGTTCGTCCTGGTCGTGGCCGGGACCGCGATGCTGTCCGGGCAGGCGGACCATCTCCGCAATGCCAAGGAGGAGGGTTTCGACTCCATCCTGGCCCTTTCCCGGACGCGCGCCATCAGCAACAGCGCCGCCGCCGACGAGACCCGCTTCCTGCTGGACCCCGGACGTGCCGATGCCTACGAGCAGGTCTATCTGAGCAAGTCCCAGACCGTCCTGTACCTGAAGGCCGGGAACCTGACCGAGTACAACACGGCCGTCCAGAAGAGCCTGGCGTTCGAGCCGGGACGCGCGCCGTTCCTCGGTTTCCTGGGCACGGAGGCCAACCGCCCCACCGAGTCGGACGCCCGGCAGGCGCAGATGGTGGACGCGCTGAACAAAATCCTGAAGGACTACCAGAAGGTCCAGTCGAACGACCGGCAGATGCGGAACCTCGTCCACGGCGGTAAGCGCGCCGAGGCCGTCGCCGGGCGCGGCACGTCCGCCGCCGATTTCACCGAGTACGACCGGTCGCTGCAGTCGCTGGCCCGCATCCACCAGAAGGCGTTCGACGAGGCCGTGGACGACGGCGACGGCGGCACGCGCGGCTGGTACGCCGTCCTGCCGATCGCGGGCGTCGTCATCGCGCTGCTCGTGTTCGTCGGCGTCCGCCCCCGCCTGGCGGAGTACCGGTGGTCGAAGTGACGCGGCCCCCACTGCGCCGCCTCCCGCCGAGCCACAGCACCGCACCGCCCCCGCCGCCGCAGGGCCCCCGCACCACCACAGCCCGACCACGCCACCCCCGGACCGTGCCAACTCCACCGCAGACCCGCACCGCAACACCCCAGCCACACGCAACACCCCAGCTATGGGCGACAACTCGGCTCCACGCAATGGCCCGGCTATGCGCGACAGCCCGGCTCCACGCAATAGCCCGGCTACACGCAGCCGCCCCGCTGCGCGCGGTCGCCCCGTTGCGCGCGACGGCCCGGCTGCGGCGCGCGGCGACGGCGCTCGTGGCGGCAACGGCGGTCCTGTCGGCGGGCACGGCCTGCGGCATCGCGGACGCCCGCGAGAACTCCGTCGCCGTCAAGGACACGCTCGTCATCGGCGTCAACGCCGACCAGCCGGGCGTAGGCGAGCGCACAGCAGGCGGCTCGTACACGGGCTTCGACATCGACATCGCCAAGGAGATCGCCGAGCGGCTCGGCGTCGCCCCCGCGAACCTGACGTTCAAGCAGGTCGGCTACGCGACCCGCGACAAGATGGTCCAGGACGGCGATGTCGACCTCGTCGTGGCCAGCTACTCCGTCACGCCCGAGCGCAAGGTGAACGTGTCGTTCGCGGGCCCGTACTACGTCGCCCACCAGGACGTCCTCGTCCGCGCGTCCGACGCCGCCAAGATCCGGAGCATCCACGACCTGAAGGGGCGGCGGCTCTGCAAGGTGCCCGGCTCGGTGTCGTTCCCGCGCGTCCACGACGAGCAGGGCGTCGCGGCGCTGCCCGTCGAGGCGGACGGCTACGCGCAGTGCCTCACCGACCTGACGAGCGGCGGGCTGGACGCGGTGTCCACCGACGACCTGATCCTCGCGGGCCTCGCCGCGAAGGCGTCCGGGAGCGGCCACGACCTCAGGATCGTGAACGCGCCGTTCACCGACGAGCCGTACGGCATCGCCATCAGGAAGTCCGACGTGGAGGGCTGCGAGGCCGTCAACAAGGCCGTCACCGAGATGTACCAGGACGGCACCGCTCCCGAACTGCTGAAGAAATGGTTCGGTCCCGTCGGACTTAAGGTCACCACGACCGTGCCGCAATTCGAGGGCTGCGTGTGACATTCGTGACCGAGAGCGAAACGGCGGTTACGGAATGGCGCGAGAAGGGCAGGTGAGACCGGCTGGTCACTGAGATCAGTCGGTTACGTAAGTGCCCATCGGCGCGCGCGATCGTAAGTTATGGTCGCGATCAAAACCCGGTCCGGTAATCACCGTCACGTCCGAGGAGTGCCATGACGACGCTCGTCCTGGTCGTGCTGTGCTTCGTGGTGGGGGCGCTCGAACTCTACGCGAGCAAGCAGAGCCGGGACCAGGCGAACGCCTTCTCCCGCCGGATCGAGGAGCTGAACGAGCAGGTCACCAAACAGAACAACGTCCTGGTCACGGTGGGCGAGCAGCTCACCGCCGAACTGTCGCGGGTCAAGCAGGACGTGCTGCCCGCCCTCGACACCCGGCTCCGGCAGAACACCGGACAGGTGGAGGAGCTCGCGGGCCTCGTCCACCAGGCCGACGACTTCCTTCGGACGCAGGCCGGCCGGCTCCGCGACCTCGAACAGCAGCGGATCACGCTCGCGGCGCTGCGCAGGAAGCTGACCGAGGTGGAGACGTCCGTCCGCGCCGTCACCCGCACTGGCGGCGGCGCGGCCGACGGCAGGGTCGACCTCGCCCTCGACCGGCTGGCCGACCTGGAGCGCGGCGGCACGGAGATCCTGGAGCTCCAGCGCACCCTCACCCGCACCCTGGAGGACGTCGAGGACGTCGTCGCCGAACTGCTGCGGTTCACCGAGGGCGAGCTGGACGACACCGTCACGGCCGCGCTCACCGGCCGTCCCCGCACCCACGGCGACGCCGTCACCGCCACCGGGCGCCTCTGGACGCGCGACGAGCAGCTCGACGACATCCTCAGCGAAATGTACGAGCGCTGCGTGCGGTCGAGCCGGCTGAACGTCCGGTTCCGCACCGCCGAGGGCCCCAACGGCGACGCGCCCGGCTCCCCCGAACGCCGCCGGTACTTCCTCGGCGGCCAGGCCGCCGACGACCTCGCCGGCGCGTTCAGCGCCCTGCTCATCTCGACCGGCGCCGACCTCCCGAGCAACGGCGCCGCCGCCGACGCCAGGCGCGGCCTCGCCCGCGTCGAACCAGGCGTCCCCCCGGGCGTCGAGCCCACCCGTCCTCCCGAGGACGAGGCCGCCCTCAAGGCCCTCCTCCGGACGTTGTCGGAAAGCTCGGGCGCCGTAGCGCAGATAGGCCCGCTCATGGCCGTCCGGACACGCGACGAGCTCCTGTGCGCCGTCCTGACCGCCGCGCAGTCACTGGAACTGGAGAGCGACGAGGTCTTCTGGGACCCGATCGCCGCGACCGTCCGCCTCCGCCGCCTCCCGTCCCACCAACTCTGGGACCTCACCGCCTGGTCAACCCCGTAACCCCCTGAGCCGACGAACCGCAACACTCCACCCTTAAGGCAACGCTCCATGCGACCACGCACCTGAAGACGACGCTCCGCATCCCGACGGACCGTGAAGCAGCACCGAATGCGACGTCGTACCTAAGGACGGAGCTCCATGAAACGCCGCACCGTGAAGCAGCACTCCACACGACGACACACCTTAAGACGACGATCCGTGAGACGCCCCCCATGAGATGGCTCACCATGCGAGGTCGCGCTATGGGGGCGACGGACCGTAAGGCAGCGCCCTATGAGAGGTCGCACCTAAGGACGACACTCCATGCGACGGCGCTCTATGAGCCGACGCTCCCAGCAACGGCACACCTCTAAGCGGCGCGCCTTAAGGCGACCCTCCATAAAACGGCGCACACAAGGCGACGGGCCGTGAGGCAGCGCTCCATGAGCCGACGCACCTTGAGACGACGCTCCATGAGCCGACGCTCCCAGCAACGGCGCACCTTAAAGCGGGCGCACCTTAAGCGGCCGTACCTTAAGGCGACCGTCCATGGAACGGCGCGCCACGAGGCGACGGATCGTAAGGCGGCGCTCCATGCGTCGGCGCACCTTGAGGCGACGATCCGTGAGGCGACGCCCCATGAGATGGCTCACCATGCGAGGGCGCGCCATGGGGCGACGGGCCGTGAGGTGGTGCCCCGTAGGGCGAGGGTCCGGGGAGCGGAGCGCCAAAGGCCCGCACGGTCCGCTCCGCCGGAGTGCCCATGCGCGCGTACAGCGGGCACGTCACGGCTCGCGTCACCGGATCGACCTCCACGCACAGCCCGATCCCGGCCGCCCGGTCGAGGAACACCGCGTTCTCCACCGCCCGCGCACCCCGCACCGCGTACGGGACGGAATCGGCGTCACCGGTGTCGAAGAGCTCCTCGAACGTCAGCCTCCGCGCGAACCGGATCAGCGCGTCCGCGTCCACCACCCGGCTGCCGATCGCCGCCGCCGGGCCGGCGACGACGATGCCGAAACTCGGGTTCTCCCGTCCCCGCACGTAGATCTCCCGGTCCGGCTCCAGCCCCCTGCGCCGATCGGGGATCTGGACACCGAACCCGGCGTCGCCGTTCACGTACGCCGGAGGCCCGAACCCGTCCGCGGTCCCGTCCCGCACTCGCAGCGCCCCCGCCGGCATCTCCCAGCCCGGCAGATACACGCCGAGGCCCCGCAGCAACAGTCGCCATATAGGACGCCTCGTGACCTCCACCGCGAACTCGTCCCGCCGCGTACGCGCGTCCGCCCGCCCGTGCCGCCCCGCCCCAGGCTCCCCAACGGCCTCCATGCAGACAATCATCAGCCGCCGTTTCGCCACCGGCAAGGGCCTCGTCTCTTACCGCACGGCTTCTGCGCCGGCGGCACCGCGTCGGCTACCGTTGAACCACCCGGATCATGACGAGGACGCCGCCGTGAATCTGCAGGACATGATGGTGCAACACGACAGCTCGTCGCGCACCGTCGACAAATACCTGATGTCCTACGAGGGACGTGTCATCGCTGTCCGCCGCCACCCCGCCGTCCTTCTCCTCCCCGTCGCGATCGTCGTCGCCGGGCTCGTCGCCTGCGGCGCGGTCAGCGCGGTCGTCGGTCTCGCGTGGATCTGGTGGCTGTGGCTGGTCGCCCTGGGCTACCTGGTCTGGAAGGTCATCGCCTGGTCGGTGGAGTTCTTCCTGGTCACCGAGCACCGGGTGATGGTGATCAACGGCGTGCTCAACCGCAACGTCGCGATGATGCCGCTGGCCAAGGTCACCGACATCGCCCTGAACCGCTCCATGATCGGACGGATCCTCGGGTACGGCGAGTTCGTGATGGAGTCCGCCGGCCAGAAGCAGGCGCTCCGCAACGTCGGTTTCATGCCGTACCCGGAGCAGCTGTACCTGGAGGTCTCGTCCGTCATCTTCGGCACCATCGACGAATCCCCCGACTAAAACCGACCGGCCTCCAACCAGCCCGCCCCCACTCTCCCCCTCGGGCACCAGGATGTGCCCACCACCGGCGCCCCCCCACCACCTATGGCCACGTCACCCAGACGGCCTCCCAGCGCCACAGCCCCACCCCACCACGCCCACAAACCACCGGGCTGGTTCCACTCCCCCAATGCCGAGTCCCGCGAAGCCGGAAACGACTCAACACCGTCCCGACCTCGTCCCGTACCGTCCCGGTCCCGTCGCCGTGGCCGTCGTAGTCGCCGTCGCCGTGGCCGTCTCGGTCACCGTGGCCGTGTGGCCAGCCTCGGGCACCATCGCGATGCCTGACCGGTACTGAGGTGACGAGGCGGTCGACCTCTCTGAGACCACCGTCCGGCAACGCGTCCGGACGCTCCCGAACCCAACGTCCTGCTGACGATCGTCGACGTCACCACCCCGCCAATGGTCGTCTTCTCCCACCCCATGGCGATCGGCGTGAAACGCAAGGGCAACCTGGAGAAGCCAGCCGAAACGAAATCAACGAGACCGCCATCCCCCTCCCGCCCGCCCTCCCAACTCTTCGGCCGCATCCGCACCACCCCGATGTCATCTCCGTCGAAAGCTTTGTCCACCTCAAACCGAACAAACAGGCCTGCGACTGGGGCGCCCGCCGACTCCTCCAAGCAGCCGCCGATTCTCGTTCTCAATGAGGATGTCCCGGCGACACCTTCCGGCGTACTTTTAGATGCCGTAAGGAAGGAGACCGGCCATGTCTGAGTCGGTTCGCCAGAACCTTCCCGCCGCCGACGACCACGTCACCCTCCGCCCCTCCGCGGATCAGCTCCTCGTGATTCGCAAGGCGGCCGAGCTGATCGGTTGGACGGTCACCGACTTCGTCCTGTCCGCCGCCCTAGACCGGGCCGAACGGGACCTCTACGAACACGCCGCCGCGTTAGAAGCGACCACCCCCGCCGAAACAGACCCGACAGGCCCCTTCACGGCCCTCCTCCTGGCCCTGACCTGACCGCACCCTCGCCGAGCCATGCACGAACCATTAAACGCGAGATCACAGCGGTAATGCGCTCACGGCCTTCCTGCCGCCCCGGCCCCGCGCACCGTTGGACGCGCCGACCCCCGCGGCCCTCGCCGCCGTCTGGCACACCCGGCACCCGCCCTCGGCCCTCGACCGACACCCCCATCGACAGGAACCACCGGGCGACCAGCTCCACCCCGACGAAACGCCCCACCAGCCAGCCGTCCACGAACCACACGAGGAAAGCGGCCTCCACCTCCCCGCCCTCGCCTCACCCTCGCCGGCTACGGCCGCTTCCACCTGACCGATCCGCCCCACGACGAAATACGCAGCCGTCTTCACGGCCCGCGTCGCCACCCGCCACACCGCCTTCGTCCCCAACGAAGAGATCAGCGCAATCCATTGGTGGGACGCGAGCCCCCGGCACCCCACGACGCCCAGATCCCCGACACGACCCTGGCCCTGCCCTGCAAGTCAGGTGAGGCCTTCGGACAAACGCGCGGCATAGGCCGCCGCCTCCTCATCGGAGTCATATTTCTGCCGCGGCCAGAAGAACCCGCGCAGCCCGTCCTTCCGATTACGCGGAACCACATGCACGTGCAGATGCGGGACGCTCTGACTGACCCGGTTGTTCATCGCCACGAACGACCCGGCCGCGCCGAGCACCGACTCCATCGCTCCGGCAAGGCGCTGCGCATGCCCGAAGAACGGCCCCAGAAACTCGCCGGGCAGGTCCGTGAGCGTCTCATAATGGGCCCGGGGTATCAGCAGCGTGTGCCCCTTGAACAGCGGCCGCGCATCCAGAAACGCCACCACGTCCGGCGCGTCCATCACGACATGCGCGTCCCGCTTCCCCTCGACGATCTCGCAGAACACACAACCCTGGCGAGCTCCACCCATCCCGACCACTCTCCTCCCGCAAACCCCCACACCTATCACCTCCCACCCACAGAACCGACCACGACTTTGGCGGTGATGCCGGAGGAGGTGACGTAGGTGACGGCCATGGCAACGGCGGCGACAGGCTCCAACCGGGCAGAAGCACAGCGCACCCCCGCCGACCTTTCACCTCACGGACTTACTCGATCTGCTGACACCCCAGGAGCGCGGCGATGGCACCAGAGGCGGGCGTTGCGGGCACGCGGTGACTGCGGGCGCGTGGTCAGCGTCGGGTTCGGACGCCGTCCACGTGCCGGGCTAACGCGGCTCTTAGGGACCGGGCGCTAGCGTGCCGGTTTCATGCGGTTGGAGAGTGTCGCCTTTCGCTACCACCGGAGGGATCCCTGGGTGCTCAGGGATGTCACGTTGTCATTGCCTCCCGGCGGCGTGATCGAAGTGACAGGACGCAACGGTGCAGGGAAGTCCACTCTTCTGCGTGTGATCGCCGGTCTGCGCAGCCCGCGCAAGGGCACCCTCAAGGAGCGACCCAGCCGCGTCGGATACGCCCCTGAGCGTTTCCCAGTGGATCAGCCGTTCACCGTCCGCAGCTACCTGGGGCACATGGCCGCGATTCGCCGAGTTTCCACGGATTCCGTCGGGACCTGGGCAGAGCGACTCGGTTTTGAGCACCTCCTCAATGTGCGGCTTCCGGAATTGTCGAAGGGCAGTGCGCAGAAGGTCGGACTCGCGCAGGCGTTCATGGACACCCCGGGCCTTCTCATCCTGGACGAGCCTTTCGCCGGGCTCGACGCGGCCACGCGTGCGGCCCTGCCCGCTCTCCTCTCCGAATTCGCGGCCGAAGGCGCCATCGTGGTCGTCAGCGACCACCAGCGCTGCATCGAGACCCTCCCGGGCGTCGACCGTCTACGCGTAGCCAACGGCACAGTCACCCCTCACCCATCCAGAACAACCGACGAAACCACGACCCACTACCCATCGAAAACGACCACCGGACCGACGACCCACCACCCATCCGAACCCACCGAAAGAACGGTCACTCCCCACCCACCCGAAACAACCCACGGGACAGCGAACCCCCACCCATCCGAAACCACTGACAGCACGGCGACCCACCACCCGGCCAAAACGACCAACCTGACCGTGACCCCCCACCCATCCGAAACAACCGACCAGACGGCGACCCTTCTCCCGCCCGAAACAACCCACGGGACGGCGAACCCCCACCCGCCCGGAACAACCGACATGACCGTGACCCCTCACCCGCCCGAAACAACCGATGGGACGGCGACCCACCTCCCGCCCGGAACAACCCACGGGGTGACGACCCACCTCCCGCCCGGAACGATCGACGGGGTGGCGACCGGCCTGCCGTCCGAGGCGACCGGCTGGGTCGTTCTGGAGGTCGAGGTTCCCGAGGACGAGGCCGACACGGTGGAGACCAAGTTGCGGGCGGACGGCTACCGGGTGCGGAGGCCGAAGCGGTGATCGCGCTCGTCAGGTTCCAGGTCGCGGGCTACGTCCGTTCGCTGCGCGTCCTGCACCCCCTGATCGTCGTGGCACTGGTGGTGACGCTGGTGCTCATCCAGGGACCCAGCGGGCCGGACGCCGACGATCTCGCCGTTGGGACGTTCGGGGACGTGGCGGCGTTCATGTTCCCGGTCTGGGCGTGGGCGGCGCGCGCCCTCCTCGACACGCAGCCGGACGAGCAACGCGCGCTGACGGCCACCGCGGCACGCCGCCGCTCCACGCCGACCTGGGCGGGACTGCTCTCCGCCTATGGCGTGAACGTCTGCCTGGGCGTCGTCGCATTGGCTGTTCCTCTCCTCCAGGCAATTCAGGTAGGTGCGCCCGGGCGGGCGGTCTTGGCGGGCTGTGCGCTGAACCTCCTCGCCGCCGTGCCCGGCACGCTGCTCGGCGCATGGACGAGCCGGGCGGTGATCCCCGACCCAGGCGTTTCGCTGCTCGCACTCCTCAGTGCCGCCACCGCGTTCGCGCTCCTCGGCATCGGAAGGCTCGCCTGGCTGTCCGTCCCGATGATCGAGTGGCTCCGCGCCGCACACGACGGCGCCGGCGAGTTCACCGCGCGGTTTCCGGACATCGCCCTCCACTTGGCCCTGTGGTCCGCACTCGTCGGCACGGCCTATGTCGTCCTAGCCCACCGCCGCTCCTGACCCGTCCCGAACCCGCCCGACCAATGCCGTCAGGCGGCCTGGAGGGTGAGCCAGGATTGTTCTAGAGAGTCGTCGGGGCGAGTGCAGAAGTAGACGCGGCCGGGATCGCCCCAGTACCAGCCAAGGCGCTCGTCGGAGTCGAGTTGGAGCAGCAGGCGCCACTCCTCTACGGCCGTTTGCTCATCCGGCGAGAGCGGCGGGGGCCGGAGGGAGTCCAGCGGGCGGCCCGTTGAGGCGTACAGGCAGTCGGGGCCGATCGGGCGCTGGACAAGGGCCGGCCACCCGCCGAGTTGATGTGCGGGTGCCTCGTCCGGCGAGGCGTGCTGCGACCAGACGGCGTGTAGCTGCTCGTAGACGGCCAGGAAGCCGCTGTAGGCGGCCTCCAGTCGGCGCATGGAAGTCTCCCGGGGCGAGGGCAGGGAGAGGAACGGGGCGGCGCTCAGGCGGGTCTGGGGACTGGCCGACGCGCCGGGCGGTGGGACGGTCTCGCTGAGCTCGCCGGTGAAGATCCGCCAGCCGTCCCGTTGCGCCGCTTCGTCGCCCCACGGCCTGGGCGTCTCGCTCGCGTAGTAGAACGCGGCCTTGCCGGACGAGGGAAGGCCGGGAATGTCGCCGAAACAGCCGAGGACGGCGAAGTCGATCGCGCCGAGGAAGTCGAGGTGGCGTCCCTGCCACCGAGGCCAGGGCCCGCCCGGCGGCAGCAGCGGGACGCCGCCGAGGTGGACGGGGACCTCACCGCCGGCGCCCAGCCTCAGCGCGGGCTTCGCCAGCGGCAGCAGGACGGCCGCGATCTCGGGGGGCAGGAAGACGGCGAAGAGGGAGCGGAGCCGCCGATACTGTGCCGCGAAATGATCCATGCACGTAGCGTTACGCAGCCCCGACCCGGCACGCAGCCTCCGGCGAAATTGTGGATAACTTCGTCAGCGGCGTTCGAGGGCGCCCGCGAGCTGCACCAGGAAGCGGTCGACCTCCCGCTCGTCGTACCCGGGCCCCAGCCGGACGACGCGGAACGTGCTCTCCCGCACGTCCCGGGCGGACAACGGCGGGGCGGTTCCGCGCAGGCCCGCGACCACGCGGTCCAGGAACGCGTCCACGTCGCGGACGTCGTAGCCCGAGCGCAGGCCCGCACCCGCGAACCGGGCGTTCTGGATCCAGTTGATCAACCAGGCGGGTTGCGCGCGCGGACGGCCGGGCCGGTCCGCGATCGGCCCCCTCGCCTGGAGTTCCAGGATGCATTCGCGTACCAGCCGGTCCACGGCATGGGGCTCGTAGCCGCGCAGGACGACGTCGAAACGCGTCCTGCGCACGTCGTCCGCCGACATCGGAGGCCCGCCGTTCAGCGCCTGCGAGACCCGTCTCAGCAGGCCGTCCACCTGCTTCCTGTCATAGCCGCGCAAGACCACCGGCAGCCGCGCATCCGCTCTCACCGCGCACCTGCTCCTCAGCCGTGTCCCCGCGCCCGCGCCGCGAGGGACGCGCGCGGGACGCTCAGTCCTTGGTCGACGCGGCCAGCTGGCCGCAAGCCCCGTCGATCTCCCTGCCCCGAGTGTCTCGCACCGTGACCGGGATCCCGTGGGCCTCGAGCCGCCGGACGAATTCGCGCTCGTCCTCGGGCCGCGACGCGGTCCACTTGGAACCCGGCGTCGGGTTCAACGGGATCAGATTGACGTGTACGAGTTTCCCACGCAAGAGCCTGCCTAGAAGGTCGGCCCGCCACGCCTGGTCGTTGACGTCCTTGATGAGGGCGTACTCGATCGAGACACGCCGTCCGCTGCGGTCGGCGTAGGCCCAGGCCGCGTCCAGCACCTCCGCGACCTTCCAGCGGTTGTTGACGGGCACCAGTTCGTCGCGGAGCTCGTCGTCGGGCGCGTGCAGGGACACCGCCAGCCGCACGGACATGTCTTCGGCGGCGAGCTTCTCGATGGCCGGGACGAGCCCGACGGTCGACACGGTGACCGCGCGCTGCGAGATGCCCAGCCCGGCGGGTGCCGGGTCCGTGATGCGCCGTACCGCGCCCAGCACCGCCTTGTAGTTGGCCAATGGCTCGCCCATGCCCATGAAGACGATGTTGGAGACGCGACCGGGCCCGCCAGGGATGCGCCCCCGGGCCAGTGTGCGCGCACCTACGGCGACCTGTTCGACTATCTCGGCGGTGGAAAGGTTGCGTGTGAGCCCTGCCTGCCCGGTCGCGCAGAACGGGCAGTTCATGCCGCAGCCCGCCTGGGACGAGACGCACATCGTGGCCCGGTCCGGATACCGCATCAGCACCGACTCGAACAACACGCCGTCGAACGCCTTCCAGACGGTCTTCAGCGTCGTCCCACCGTCGCAGTCCATCTCGCGCACCAGGGTGAGCAGCGAGGGCAGCAGCTCGGACACCAGCCGCTCGCGGACGGCGGCGGGCAGATCCGTCATCTTGGCCGGGTCGTCGACCAGGCGGGCGAAGTAGTGCCGCGACAGCTGGTCGGCCCGGAACGGCTTCTCACCCAGCTCGACGACCGCCTCGCGGCGTTCCGCCGAGGTGAGGTCGGCGAGATGCCTGGGCGGCTTACCGCGCCTAGGAGCGGCGAAGACGAGTTTCGCCGGGGTCTTCTTGGACGAGGCACCGGCGACAGCGGGCTGAGTGGTAGACATGGTGCTCCCAGTGTGGCAAACACCTGCCCATGCATCGTCCGTCTACGGACTTCCCCTAACCCGCAGCGCGACATTCCTGCACATGACCTTGTGTGGGACTAAGGTCTCGATCATGTCGGTTTTGCGCAGGGGCCCCGCCTCTCCCCGGGGATCCACGGCCAAGGTCGTCCACGCCGCGGTCAGCCCGTACGGCAGCCGGCGGCTCGCCATCGAGACCGACGGCGACGTCACCGCGGCCTACCTGAAGGACGCACGGGACTCGGTGGTCGGCGCGGTGTGGGTCGCGAACCATCGCAAGGCCCCATCGAACCTCGACCAGTCCCGCCTGGACGCCGGCCGAGCGCCCCTCCTGCCCGAGTCCCATGTACGGCACCCGGCCGGACGCGCGGCCCTGGACGCCGAGGGCCTGGAGGTCGTGTGGTTCGAGGAGGGCGACGGCGTGGCCGTCCTCGACGGCGGCGACCCGCTGTTCGTGATCCCCGGCTGGTCCGACATGGGACGCGGCATCCCCGGCTACGCCCGTGACGCCACGCGGCAGAGCCCGTTCGCCTTCCCGCTGGACGAGGAGATCGAGGAATTCGCGCTACGGATCGACCGGGCACGCGAGCACTGGGAGATGTGCCGCGCCGACGGTTCCTGGGCGGACTTCCAGCAGTCGGTGCTCGGACACCTGCTGCAACGGCTCGGCCCTGGCGGCCACTACTGGCATGACGTAGGACGGCAGCTAGGAAACGGGCGGACAGGCGTGCCCCCGACAGTAGGCGTTTCGGAACGTCCCGCAAGGGGCGACCGGGAGTTCACCGTCCTGAGCACGGTCGGCATGTGCCGCCAACGAATGCCCACGGTCGAGCTGTACGAGGACGACGTCGCCCCCTACGGGCGGATAGAGCTGGCCGTGGCGAGCACCCTCCCCAGCCAGCGGGCGGGCAGCATCTTCCCGTGGCTGGCGCAGTACCCGTGGCGGTCGGTGACTTGGTTCGCGCCCGGCGACGTCGTCAAGTGGTACCACGAAGCCCGCACGTTCCCTCTGCGCAGCGGCGAGTCGGCCTGGGAGGGTGTGCTTCTCCTGGACGATCCCGGCCGCCTTGCCGGTCCCGAGGCCCCTGACCTGACCGGGCTTAGGCTGAACGGCGATCCCGTCCGGTGGCTGTGGCTGGTGCCCATCAGCGGCGAGGAGCACCGCTACGCCAAGAACGAGGGCTCGGACGCACTCGTACGGCGCCTAGCCCAGCAGCGGCGCTCCTGGGTCGTCTCCTAGCTCGGGACGAACAGTTCCAAGAGGAGCCAGACGACCGGGGCCGTCACCACCAGGGAGTCCAGGCGGTCCATCACCCCGCCATGCCCTGGAAGGATCGTTCCCAGGTCCTTGATGCCGAGGTCGCGCTTCATCATCGACTCGACGAGGTCGCCGGCGGTCGCGGTGACCACGACGGCGAGACCGACCAGGACGCCCTGCCAGATCCGGCCGCCGTCCAGCAGCCACCACACCAGCCAGCCGCCGACGAGCATGCACATGAGGGCGGAGCCGGTGACTCCCTCCCACGTCTTCTTCGGGCTGATCGTGGGCGCCAGCTTGTGCTTGCCGAGGAACGATCCGGCGAAGAAGCCGCCGGTATCGCTGGCCACGGTGGTGGCGATGAAGATGACGGTGCGGTGGTCGCCGTCGTCCGGGCGCATGAGCAGCGCCACGATTCCGCCCACCAGTACCAGGTAGCCGGTCACGAGCGCCCCGGCGGAGACGTCGCGCACGTAGCCGTCCGCGCCCTCGGTCATCCGCGTCATCAGCAGGGCGAGCATCGTGAGGGACACGGCCGCGACCGTGGCCGTGGGGCCCCACACGTAGGCCGCGACCGGTGTGCCGACCATGCCCGTCGCGACCGGGATGAACGGGACGCGGATGTCGCGGCTCTTGAACGCCTCGGTCAGCTCCCGCATGCCGACGAAGAGGAACACCACCATCACGGCAAGGAAGATCTCCTTGACCGTGTAGAGAGAGAGCAGTACCAGGGAGCCGAGCGCTAGGCCGACGCCGATCGCGAGGGGGAGATTGCGGCCCGTCCTGGGCCGGCGCTTACCGTCGGACGTCCCGGAGGGGTCGGACGTCCCGGAGGGAGGGTCGGCAGGAGACGCACCGCTGGAATTCACGTCCCCGGAGAACGCGCCTTCGAAGACCGTTGCCCCGGACGGCACGTCCTCTGAGAGCGCGTCCTTGGAAGTCGTGTCAGACGGGGGTCCGTGTGCGCGCGCGCCCACACCACCTGTGGCGCCGGAGGACGAGGGGCGCTCGGGGGAGGTGTCCGATGCCTGCCCGGCCATGTCGGCCTCCGGCTCATCCGGGGAGCGCGAGGGCTCCCCGGCGTCGTCGAGTCCCATCAAACTTCGAGCAGTTCGGCCTTCTTGTGCTCGAGCAGTTCGTCGATCTGCGCCACGTAGCGGTGCGTGGTGTCGTCGAGTTCCTTCTCGGCACGCCGGACCTCGTCCTCCCCCGCCTCGCCGTCCTTGGCGAGCTTGTCGAGGGCGTCCTTGGCGCGGCGGCGGACGTTGCGGATGGAGACCCGGCTCTCCTCGGCCTTGTGGCCCGCGACCTTGATGAACTCCCTGCGCCGCTCCTCCGAGAGGTCGGGGAAGACGACCCGGATGACGTTGCCGTCGTTGGTGGGGTTCACGCCGAGGTCGCTGTCGCGGATCGCCCGCTCCACCGCCTGCATGGACGACTTGTCGAACACCTGGACGATGACCATCCGCGGCTCCGGCAGCGTGAACGACGCGAGCTGGTTGATCGGCGTCGGCGTGCCGTAGTACTCGGCGGTGATCTTGTTGAACATCGCGGGGGTGACCCGGCCGGTGCGGATGGCCTGGAAGTCCTCCTTGGCGACCGCGACCGCCTTCTCCATCTTCTCCTCTGCCTCGAGGAGGGTCTCGTCGATCACTGTGACTCCCATGTCATCTGGTCGGCCCTGGTCGCGGGCCCGCGATGCGTTCCGTACCGCGTTCCCGCATTCGGTTCCGGGCTGCGGTCAGCCCTCCGCCGGGCTGACCAGCGTGCCGATCTTCTCACCCCGGACGGCCCGGACGATGTTGCCCTGCCCCATGAGGTCGAAGACCACGATGGGGAGCGCGTTGTCCATGCAGAGGCTGATGGCCGTGGCGTCCATGACCTTCAGGCCCCGCTGTAGAACTTCACCGTATTCCAAACGGTCGAACTTGACCGCGTCTGGATTCTTTCGAGGATCGGCATCATAGACACCGTCCACTTGTGTGGCCTTCAGTACGGCCTCGGCACCGATCTCCAGAGCGCGCTGGGCGGCGGTGGTGTCGGTGGAGAAGAACGGCTGTCCGAGGCCTGCGCCGAAGATGACGACGCGGCCCTTCTCCAAGTGCCGGATGGCTCGCCGCGGAATGTAGGGCTCGGCCACCTGGCTCATGGTGATGGCCGTCTGCACGCGCGTGTCGAGGCCGAGCTTCTCCAGGAAGTCCTGCAGCGCGAGACAGTTGATTACGGTGCCGATCATTCCCATGTAGTCGGCGCGTCCGCGGTCCATCCCGCGCTCGGCCATCACGGCGCCGCGGAACATGTTGCCGCCGCCGCAGACGACCGCCACCTGCACGCCGTCCCGCACGGCCTCGGCGATGGCCTCCGCCACATGCTGGACGATCTCGGGATCGATGCCCAGCGGGTCGCGCCCTGCGAAAGCCTCACCGGAAAGCTTCAGCAGTACCCGTTTCCACCCGGCGCGCGGTGCGTGCTGACCGGGCGTGTGCGGATCCGCCTCATGCCGACCGGCCGCGCCGCCGCTGGACGAGTTCCCGTCGGACGGCTTCCCGCCCGACGACGAGGCCGCCGTCGCGCTAGTGGTCGTCTTGTCCGGCACGTCGGCGGCCTCCTCGTAGCTTCGCGTTCTCTCGGGTATCCGTCTCCAGAGTGCCCCTAAGCCTGCCCGACCTTGAACCGGGCAAAGCGGACGACCTTCACACCGGCCTCGTCGAGGACCTTCGCGATCGTCTTCTTGCCGTCCTTCACGAACGCCTGCTCGACCAGCACGAAGTCGCGGAAGTAGGCGTTCACCCGACCCTCGACGATCTTCGGGATGGCCTGCTCGGGCTTGCCCTCGTCGCGGGTGAGCTGCTCGGCGAGCGCCCGCTCCTTCTCGACCGCCTCGGCGGGGATCTCGTCACGGGTGAGGTACTTGGGGGCCATCGCCGCGATCTGCTGGGCGATGTCCTTGGCGACCTCGGGGTTCTCCGCGTCCAGCTCGACCAGGACGCCGTTGGTCGGCGGCAGGGACGGGTCGGACTTGTGCAGGTAGCTGGCCACGTAGGCGCCCTGGAAGTGGGCGAAGCGGCGCAGCTCCAGCTTCTCGCCGATCTTGGCGCTGTTCTCCTCGATCAGGGCCTGGACGGTCTTGCCCGGCTCGATCTCGGTGCCCAGCAGGGCCGGCGCGTCGGAGACGCCGCTGCCCGCGGCGAACTCGACGAGGCGGTTCGCCAGCTGGATGAACTGCTCGTTCTTGGCGACGAAGTCGGTCTCGCAGTTGAGCTCCAGGAGCGCTCCGTCGCCGGAGTTCGCAAAGTGCTCGGCGACCAGGCCGTTGGCAGCGGTCCGCTCGGCGCGCTTGCCGACGTCCTTGGCGCCCTTGAGGCGCAGCAGTTCCGTGGCCTTCTCGAAGTCGCCGTCCGCCTCGGTGAGGGCGTTCTTCACGGCCATCATGCCGGAGCCGGTCAGGTCGCGTAGCCGCTTGACGTCAGCGGCGGTGAAGTTAGCCATCGCTCTCTTCGCTTCTCTCGTCGTTGGTCGTGGGACCCGCGACGGTCCCGGCGGCACCCGCGTGGGGCCGCCGGGACCGCGGGATCAAGCCTGCTCGGCCTCGGCGGGCTTCGGGGCGTCCTCGCCCTGGGCCTCGGCCTCGGAGCTCGCCTCGGACTCCACGGGCGCCTCCGCCGGTGCCTCGGCCTCCGGTGCCTCGGCCTCCGGTGCCTCGGCCTCCGCGGCCTCTGCCGTCTCCGCCGCCGGTGCCTCGGTCTCTGCCGGGGTCTCTGCCGGGGTCTCCGCAGGGGCATCGGCCGGAGCCTCGGCCGGGGTCGTGGCGGGCGCCTCGGCGGCGCTCTGCTCCGGCTTGAGCAGGTCGCGTTCCCACTCCGCCAGCGGCTCCTCCGAGCCTGCCGACGCGGCGCCCTCGGCGGGCTTCTCGTCCCCGCCGGGCGCGGCGCCGGCGCGCGCGATGAGACCGTCCGCGACGGAGTCGGCGACGACGCGGGTCAGCAGGCTGACGCTGCGGATGGCGTCGTCGTTGCCCGGGACGGGGTAGTCGACCTCGTCGGGGTCGCAGTTCGTGTCCAGGATCGCCACGACCGGGATACCGAGCTTCTTCGCCTCGTTGACGGCGATGTGCTCCTTCTTGGTGTCCACGATCCAGATGGCGCTCGGGACCTTCGCCATGTCGCGGATACCGCCGAGGGTGCGCTCCAGCTTGTCCTTCTCACGGCGCAGGCCGAGAAGCTCCTTCTTGGTCATGCCGGAGCCGGCCACATCGTCGTAGTTGATCTCCTCCAGCTCCTTGAGCCGGGTGAGCCGCTTGTGGACGGTGGAGAAGTTGGTGAGCATCCCGCCGAGCCAGCGCTGGTTGACGAAGGGCATGCCGACCCTGGTGGCCTGCTCGGCGATGGACTCCTGGGCCTGCTTCTTGGTGCCGACGAACAGGATCGTCCCACCGTGGGCGACCGTGGCCTTGACGAACTCGAAGGCGCGGTCGATGTAGGACAGCGACTGCTGCAGGTCGATGATGTAGATGCCGTTGCGCTCGGTGAGGATGAAGCGCTTCATCTTCGGGTTCCACCGGCGGGTCTGGTGACCGAAGTGGACGCCGCTCTCAAGGAGCTGCCGCATGGTGACGACGGGTGCCATTGCCCGTGTTCTCCTTCTCTGGCCCTGCCGGGCCGCATTTGGTTGTACGCCTGCGCCCGGGTGTCGTCCCACCGTCGCCGTTGCGACGGACCGAGGGACGGCGCCCCACCATGTCTGCGGTGGCATGCGGACGCGTGAAATCAGCCGCCGGGGTCTCCCAGGCGGCTGTGACCCGTTCCCGGGTCTGTGGCCTCTCCGCTCGCCGCGGCTTCTCGCCGTTCCTCCCTGGGGGCGGATCGTCGACGGCCTGGCCTGGCCGATGCCCTCTCGGACACGACTACAGATTATCAGGGCGCGGACGCGTCCGGGAATCAATGACCCCGCCGGTTATCCACAGTTCGCCGACCCCCTCGAACCTCGCCGGCCGGGGCGGCAGGCTTCGGTGCATGACGTTGCTGACCCTGCTCCTCACCTGCATGATCACCGCTGGGACGCCTCTCATGGACGTCTGGAAGTCGGGCCAGGACGCCTGGCGCTGGCCTTTAGGGCCGCCGGCCCCGCAGGTCGTCCGAACGTTCAGCCCGCCCGCGTCCCCGTGGGGTCCCGGCCATCGCGGCGTCGACCTCGCAGGGCGGCCAGGGCAGCCCGTCTACGCCGCTGGTCCTGGGCGCATCGCCTACGCCGACCGTCTGGCCGGACGTGGAGTGGTCGCCATCGATCACGGCACCCTCCGGACGACCTATCTGCCCGTCCGTCCCAGCGTCGGCGTTGGGCGCCGGGTCACGTCCGGTACCCGGATCGGCACGCTGGAGGACGGCCGCCACTGCCCGGCGCCGTGCCTGCACTGGGGCCTGCTACGCGGCTCCCTGTACCTGGACCCGCTCCATCTGGTCCGGAGCCAGATACGCCTGCTCCCCCACTGGGAGCGTCCTGCGCCGTCCCACTCCGAACACGCCCCAGAACCTGCACCCGAGCCAAGGACGGCGCTCCGGGACGCCACCACGGCGACAGGCGGCGCACTGACCGGCATGGCCCTGGCCTTCACCTTGGCCTTCGTCTGGCGCCGCACCCGCGTGCGCTTCCGCCTGCACCGCCGCCGCCGTCCGCCGCCAGGCGTCATCAACCTGTCCCAAGAACGCCGCCTACGCCGCACGCCCTGACCAGCCGTGCCTGCCGCTCAGCCCTTGGGCGGCAGGCCGCCTGGCCAACAACGGACGTCTCCTGACCCGCGCCGCTGCGAAGCCACCGTTTCACAGCACCACCGTGGAGGGCCCTCCGGCCACCTGACATGGGCCAGGCCTTATTCGGATTGGGCTCCGCGTGGGTGGGCCTGGCGGTGGACCTGTTTGAGCCGCTCGGCCGACACGTGGGTGTAGAGCTGAGTCGTCTGCAAGGAGGCGTGGCCAAGGATCTCCTGGACGCTTCGCAGGTCGGCTCCGCCTTCGAGCAGGTGGGTGGCGGCGCTGTGACGGAGGCCGTGCGGGCTCAGGTCGGGCACCTGGCCGACCTCGGAGATCCGCGTGTGGACGATGCGGCGGGCACTCGTCGGGTGGAGGCGTCCCCCGCGAGCGCCCAGGAAGAGGGCGGGGCCGCTGTCGTCCGTCGCCAGGTCGGGGCGTCCCGCGCGCAACCAGTCCTGGACAGCGCGGACGGCCGGTTCCCCCACAGGGACGGTCCGTTCGCGTCCGCCCTTGCCAAGGACGCGGACCGTTCTGCGACCGGTGTCCAGGTCGTCGATATCCAGACCGCACAGTTCACTGACCCGGACGCCCGTCGCGTAGAGCGTTTCGAGTACGGCCAGGTCGCGGAGCCCCAGGGGGCCTTGGGCGTCCATCTTCTCCAGGAGACGTGCCGCCTCGTCGCGGGTGGCCACCCCGGGGAGATCGCGCTGCCGTTTTGGGGTGCCGAGCAGCAACCCTGGATCGTCTGGGAGCAGGCCGCGCCGGTGCAGATGCCGGGTGAACGCGCGGGCGGCCGCCGTGCGGCGCGCCAGGGTGGAGCGGGATCGGCCCAGAGCGTGCTGACGGGCGAGCCAGGCGCGCAGGAGCGAGACGTCCAGTCCGGCTGGTTGCGTCACGCCGATGTCTGCGGCGTGGCCGATCAGGTCGTTCAGGTCACCGAGGTAGGCGCGCAGCGTGTGCGGTGAGACGTCGCGTTCGGCACGCAAGTGGCGGCCGAAGTCGGAGACGGCGTCTTCGAGCGCGTTGGTCACAGCGTCACGCTGCGCCAACGGCCGTCACGAAGCAAGCACCGAACACCGCTTTGCAGCGAATCGCCGGAAATGTTCGACGAAGTTATCCACAGGCTGTCGTTCTTCGGCGACGCATCGTGACATCCAGGCATCGTCGATGCCAGGAGGTGAGGCCCGTGAACGCCCACATCAGCCTCGGCCGGCGCGGTGAGGACGCCGCCGTCGCCTACCTGGTCAAGCTCGGCTGGACGATTCTCGACCGCAACTGGCGGTGCCGCGAGGGCGAGCTCGACATCGTCGCCCACGACGGCCGGAGGCACGTCATCTGCGAGGTGAAGACCCGCGGCTCGGCGCGCTTCGGAGATCCCCTCGAAGCGATCACCACGGACAAGGCGGCCCGGTTACGGCGGCTGGCCTGGCGGTGGGCCGCCGCACACGGCGTCAGCGGCGCGCTCGTGCGCGTGGACGTCCTCGGCCTGCTCACCGACGGCGACGGCTTCTCGATCGACCACCTGCGGGAGGTGTGCTGATGACGCTCGCGAAGACCCGTTCGGTCTCCCTCGTCGGGGTGGACGGCTGCGTGGTGGACGTGGAGGCCGCCATCACCAGCGGCGTCCCCGGCCTTCATCTGGTCGGCCTCCCCGACACGGCGCTCAGCGAGGCCCGCGACCGCGTCCGTGCCGCGATCTTCAACTCGAATGAGGATTGGCCGAACCGCCACGTCACGGTGTCGTTGTTCCCGGCGAGCATGCCGAAGAAGGGTTCCACCTTCGACGCCGCAATCGCCGTCGCGCTGCTCGCGGCGGCGGAGGTCGTCCCGGCACAGGCCTGCGCCGACCTGGTACTGATCGGCGAGCTCGGCCTGGACGGCCGCATGCGGCCAATCCAGGGCGTGCTGCCAGCGGTGCTGGCCGCGGCCAACCAGGGGTGCCGGACGGTCGTCGTCCCGCGCGCCAACGCCGCTGAAGCAGAACTCGTCCCGGGCATGAAAGTGGTGTCCGCGAGTTCCCTTCGCAGTCTCCTGTGCATTCTGCGTGACGAGCCGCCGCCCATCGAGGACGACGAGGACACCGGCACGTCATTCCCCGCCGACGGGCTCGCCCTGCGGCAGCCGGACACGCCGCCCGATCTGGATCTGGCGGACGTCCGCGGGCAGGCCGAGGCACGCCGAGCCCTGGAGATCAGCGCCGCCGGAGGGCATCATCTCTTCTTCGCGGGCCCGCCCGGATGCGGGAAGACGATGCTCGCGGAGCGGCTTCCGACGCTGATGCCGCCGCTGGAGCCCGACATCGCGCTGGAGGTCACGGCGATCCACTCGGTCGCGGGAACGCTGCGGCCGGGCCAGCCGCTCATCACGCAGCCGCCGTTCTACGCGCCGCATCACACCGCCTCGCGGCCCTCGATGGTCGGCGGCGGCTCGGGCCGCGTCCTCCAGCCGGGCGCCGTGTCCCTCGCCCACAGAGGAATCCTCTTCCTGGACGAGGCCCCGGAATTCTTCGGGGGAACTCTGGACGCCCTTCGCCAGCCCCTTGAAGAGGGCGAGGTGAGAATCAGCAGGATCGAGGGCATCGCGCATTTCCCGGCGCGGTTCACGCTCGTCCTGGCGGCGAATCCGTGCCCGTGCGCCGCGGCCAAGCAGGTCGACTGTTCCTGCGCCCCCGGCACGCGCCGCAAGTACGCCTCTCGCCTGTCCGGCCCGCTCCTCGACCGCATCGACCTCAAGCTCGAACTGACACCGGCCAGCCGGGCCGAACTCCGCTACGACCTGGAGTTCGCCGAGTCGAGCAAGGTGGTGGCCGAACGCGTGCTGCTCGCCAGAGAACGGACGCTCAGGCGCCTGGCCGGTACTCCGTGGCGCTGCAACTCCGAAATCCCCGGTCCGGAACTGCGCCGCCGTTTCACGCCCCCTTCGGACGCGATGGAGGGCGCCGACGAGGCCCTGCAGAGAGGCGCGCTGAGCGCCCGCGGCCTCGACCGCGTCCTGCGGGTCGCGTGGACCATCGCGGACCTGGCGGGCCATGACGAACCGGGCCCGGACGACATCGGCGGCGCGCTCACCCTGTGGTCGGCGGGGCGCCAATGAGCGACGAACGCACCGCCCGCGCCACCCTCACCGCGGTCGCCGAACCCGGCGACGCCTTCCTCAACCGGATCATCGACCATTCCGGCCCGGAGCAGGCACTCGAATCGATCCGCACCGGTCGGCTCCCCGACGACGTGCCCGCCGACCTGAAGGAGATCAAACGTCTCGAACACTGGCGGATCCGCCTGATCGCCGCAGAACCCGACCAGGACATGGCCGTCTGCGCCCAGTTCCGCGGACGTCTCGTCTGCCCGGGAGACCCCGAATGGCCGACGACGCTCGACGACCTCGGGAGCGGCCGCCCCTACGCGCTGTGGCTTCGCGGCCCCGGCGACCTGCGATTCAGCTGCCTGCGCTCGGTCGCCATCGTCGGTTCCCGCGCCGCATCCCCCTACGGCACCCGGACCGCGGCCGACTTCGCGTCCGAGCTGGCGGACGCGGGCTGGACGGTGATCTCCGGCGGCGCCCTCGGCGTCGACGCGGCGGCCCACCGGGGCGCCCTGGCCGCCGACGGCCCCACCGTCGCCGTTCTCGCCAACGGTGTCGACATCCCGTACCCGGCGTCGAACGAGGGGCTGTTCGCGGAGATGGCCCGGCGTTCCGTCCTGGTGAGCGAGTCGCCGCCGGGCGCCCACCCGCATCGCCTCCGGTTCCTCGTCCGCAACCGGGTGATCGCCGCGCTCTCCCGCGGCACGGTCGTCGTGGAGGCGGAGGCCCGCAGCGGCGCCCTCAACACCGCGTGGTGGGCGGCCAAACTCGGCCGCATGGTCATGGCCGTGCCCGGCCCGATCACCAGCCGCTCGTCGGTCGGATGTCACCGGCTCCTGCGCGAGGACGGCGCCACCCTCATCACCCGCACAGCGGAGATCGTCGAGGCCGTCGGACGTCTCGGCGACGACCTCGCCCCGCCGCGCCAGAGTCCCGTCCTTCCTCGCGACCGGCTGGAACCGGTCACCCGGTCCGTCTTGGAGGCGTTCCCCGCCCGAGGTCCGGCCGGTCCCGCGCAACTCGCCGTCAAGGCGGGCGTGGACCTGGGGACGATCAACGCGAAGCTGGGGCTCCTGGCCGCCGCCGGTTTCGTCGAGCGAACGTCTTCAGGCTGGCGCCTGACTAAGGAGGGCAAATCCCCAAAAGGCCCGACCGACGACGACTCCCCGCCTGCGGCAACCTCTTAACAGGAGCTCGAATGACCCGCCCAAGAACCTCCAGCCGAACGGCTCGCACCATCCTCATGCCACCAACAACTCAAGACATCCAGCGGATGCGCCGACCCACTCCCCGTCGGGACGCCTCCCGCCAGATCGCAGCCTTCCTCCCGTTCTCACGACACCGACACCCTCACGACAGCAGCGGACTCGCGACAACCGAAAGGCGGGGAATCGACCGACGACCGCTGCAACGCGCCTGCCCGCGACGCCTGAGGCGGTGCCGAGTCACCCTTACCGTGACTCACCACCTCCCCACGCCTCAACGCATCCCTCCCTACTCAGACCCGGCAAGTCCGAGCCGGGCGGGTGTCACCTGGCGAATGAGCCGAAGCCCCGGGCGATCTCACGAAAAACCGTGCACCAGCCCAAACGGACCTTGAGCCACTCTGAGCCGCTCTCCCAGCCATCACGACACCATTCCATCCATAGGCGTGAAGGCCCACCGCGCTCTACCGAAGGGAAGCCACAGTCTTTCACCGAGTCCTAGCCGGCAACGCGTCCACGAACGGATGCGCCTCACCGGCTCGCTCAATCCGCAGGCCGAGCACACGACGCCACCAACCACAAAGAGATCCGCTTCCGTCCAGAACAAGCAACGGCTCATGACCTGAGACGCCTCGACGGCCCGCTAGAACCACACGCCGAGCCCACGACACGAAGCGTGAAGGAACCCGATTCACCGTCCGAAACACGACACGCCCAAGAACGAGGACGCATCACCGGAACGTTCGAGCCGGCTACCGATGCAGTCAGCTAGGAAGGAGCCGCTTCACTGGTCCGAAGGGAGCTCGAAGTCGCTCTTGGCGAGTTCTTCGACGTTGACGTCCTTGAAGGTGACGACACGCACGTTCTTGACGAAGCGGGCAGGACGGTACATGTCCCAGACCCAGGCGTCCTGCATCGTCACCTCGAAGAAGACCTCGCCGTTGTCGACGCTGCGCACCTGAAGGTCAACCGAGTTGGTGAGGTAGAACCTGCGCTCGGTCTCGACGACGTAGGTGAAGAGCCCGAGGACGTCGCGGTACTCGCGATAGAGCTGCAGCTCCATCTCGGTCTCGTACTTCTCGAGATCCTCGGCGCTCACGCTCGTGCCCCTTCCGTGCAGCCCTCGCCGGGGACCTCCCCTTCGGTCTCCTCCACCAAGGCCACCTCTCCATTGTTACGCAAGGCACGTCCCACATTGACGTAGGAGAACCGATGCTCTGGACAGGGTCCGTGCGCGGCGAGCGCCTTGCCGTGCGCGCGGGTCACATACCCCTTGTGAAGGTCGAATCCGTACTCCGGGTAACGCTCGTGGAGGGCCACCATGATCCGGTCTCGGGTGACCTTCGCGACGATGGACGCGGCGGCCACGCACGCCGCAGCCTGGTCGCCTTTGATCATCGCGAGCCCGGGGACGTCCAGGCCGGGCACGGGGAAGCCGTCGCTGAGCACGTAGGCGGGGCGCTTGTCCAGGGCGGCGAGAGCCCTCCGCATCCCGGTGACGTTGCAGCGGTGAAGGCCGATCCGGTCGATGTCGTGACACGGGATGATGACCGCGCTCCAGGCGTACGCGCGGGCGGTGATCTCGGCGTACAGTTCCTCGCGCCGCGCGGGGGTGAGGAGCTTGGAGTCGGCGAGGCCGTCGATCCTGCCCCGTCCCCCCTGAAGGATCACCGCGGCGACGACGAGCGGCCCCGCGCACGCGCCCCGCCCCGCCTCATCGACGCCGGCGACTGGGCTGAGCCCCGCGTGATCCAGGGCGCGCTCGTACGCGTGCAGCCCCGCGTCACGGCGTGGCGTGAATCGAAGTGGACGACCCTTCATGCTCCGCAGCGTACGTCTCCGCGGCCCTCCGCCGCTCCCTGAACGCCGCCGTTCACGTCATGTCCCTGATCACCCGACGGCAAGACCCACCGGCCAGCGAAAGACCACACAGCCCGCGCTCCGCGTGGACGGAAATTGACCGACGCTTGAACTCACCAGATCGAGAGGTCCTCACCAGGAACACCTCCGGCCGCACCCCGGCCCGGCCCGACCAGCTGCCAGGACTTCAAGGAGATCAGCGACAGCGAACGACGTTCGTCACGTACGCGCCGTTTGTGCTCGCCCAGCTCGCCGGACCCCTTGTCGGCCAGGCATTGGAGAACGAGGAATGTCGACAGCCTCTTGATGCCCGCCGCTAACCCGCCCATCGAGCCACAACGCAACCGCAGCACCGACTCCACAAACCCAGCAGGACCAGTAACCCTGCGCCACCCGGCCTCAGCACACCCTATTCAAGGGTCCACCGCCGGAGCGCGTCGGAAACGCGCGGGTCGGTCGGGGCCTCAGCAAACTCACTCAAGCGTCCACCCAACCCAGCGCAGACGACCACTCGACACCACGACCCCAATGACCGGTAGCCCGCACATCCGCCCAGTACGCCCGCCGAAGCACTCGCCCTGCCTTAGCACGGACGCCTACGCAGGCTCGAACCCCTCAGCACGATCGGCACTTCGCACGACCCGGGTCGGTGTATCCACCAAGCCGTCCAGCCGACCCCGATACAGATGTCTACGCAGACTCGAAGGGCCAGCATGATCAGGGACCCGCACGGCTTGCCTCGGCACGCGCGCTCACCTCCGCCTACCGTCCGCCCAACCCCGGCGCAGGCGATCACACCGACCGGAAATCGCCGGGCGAACACTGGATTATGCGTGAAAGGCCGCCTCAATTCCTTCGACATCACCATCGAAGGCTGACTTACCACGCACGCAACTGACCTGAGCAAGATCGAGTCACGCCGTTGATTGGACGGACCCGCGGTGAAGGAAAGGGCGGTCGTGAGGGCAGAGGCGTTCAGATGTTCTTGAGGCGCCGGCGTCTTAGGAGATAGGCGAGGGGGAGCGTGCAGATGACGCCTAGGGCGTAGGGAGTGGCGGGGAGGGCGGCGGCCAGCGCGTTCTGTTTGAAGGTGTCGGGAATCGGGAGGGTGTCCATGCGGTCCAGCGGCCAGACGATGACGAAGGCGCGGCCAATGACGCGGTCGATCGGGATGGTGCCGCCGCCGGGGTCGCCGCGGTGGGAGCGGGAGTCATAGGAGAGTTCACGATGGTCGCCCATGACCCAGAGCTGGCCCGGCTTCACGGTCACGTCGAACGGATCGTTGGACGGCTTGTTCCGCTCGTGCGTGATCGGGTCGGTGAAGAGGTAGGAGTTCTCGTCCAGCGCGACGCCGTTGACCGTGACACGGCCCTTGGCGTCGCAGCATTTGACGTGGTCGCCGGGGATGCCGATGACGCGTTTGATGTAGTCCTTCTCGTTGGGCGCGACG
This sequence comes from Actinomadura sp. 9N215, assembly GCF_044326345.1. NCBI lineage: Bacteria > Bacillati > Actinomycetota > Actinomycetes > Streptosporangiales > Thermomonosporaceae > Actinomadura > Actinomadura sp. 9N215. Next base: position 35,509 of record NZ_JBIRBA010000048.1, read on the forward strand.
CCGAAGGCGGTGCCGACGGCGCGCAGCGCCTTGGAGACGGGGTTGCCCGGCTCCTCGACCTGGATCTCCGGGTCCCAGGAGTCGAGGCCGTTGAAGACGATGACGTCGCCGCGGGCGATGTCACGGGTGTGGTAGACGATCTTGTTGACGAGGACGCGGTCGCCGACCTGGAGGGTGTTCTCCATGGACCCGGACGGAATGTAGAAGGCCTGGACGGCGAACGCCTTGATGATGAGGGCCAGCACGACGGCGACGACGATGAGGACGGGGAGTTCTTTCCAGAACGACCCCTGCTTCTTCTTGCGCTTGCCGTCGTCCTCCGAGTCGTCGGCCGTCTCCTCGGCCGAGTCGCCGGGCTCCTTCTCTTCGGGCACCGCGCCCTCGGCCTCGGATCGCACGTCTCTCCGATCATCCTCGTCAGTCATCAGAGCGAAAGCCTAGCGGCGCAGGGTCCCGTGGACCCTGCCCGTGGGCGTGTCGCCGAGGACCAGCCCGACCATTTCCGTCCGAAACTGGCAACGCCCCGGTCACCCTTACGGGTTCCCGGAGCGTTGTCGTTCATTGGCTCAGATCGGCCCTTTTCATCCTTGGCGATCGGGTGGGTCGCCGTCTCGTTGGCGGGTGAAAAGGACTCAGTGGTCGCGCTTCTCCTTGATGCGCGCGGCCTTACCGCGCAGATTGCGCAGGTAGTAGAGCTTGGCGCGGCGGACGTCGCCGCGGGTGACGACCTCGATCTTGTCGATGGAGGGGCTGTTGATCGGGAACGTCCGCTCGACGCCGACGCTGTAGCTGACCTTGCGGACGGTGAAGGTCTCGCGGGCGCCGCCGCCCTGGCGCCGGATCACCACGCCCTGGAAGACCTGGATACGGCTCCGGTTGCCCTCGGTGACACGCACGTGCACTTTCAGCGTGTCGCCCGGACGGAAGTCCGGGACGTCGGCGCGCATCGCGGCCTTCTCGATCTCCTGGATCAGGGTGTGCATCGCAGCGGTTCCTCATGGTCGAACGCGGGCGTCGAGAGGCCCCGGTGGGTCTTTCGTGGGGGCGTCGCGCCGCGGGAAGCGGTAGTGGGGTGCCGTGCCGTCTGGACGCACGGACGCTTTAGTCTGCCATACCTTCGCCGTCAACCGGAAAACCGGCTTCGCGGAGGACGGCGCGGTCCCGTTCGTCGAGGTCCTCCCGGGCGAGACGGGCGAGCAGGTCAGGGCGCTGCCGCGCGGTGCGCCGAAGCGCCTCGTCGCGGCGCCAGCGGGCGATCGCGCCGTGATGGCCTGACAGGAGAATGTCCGGGACGGGCCGTTCCCGCCAGACGGGGGGCTTGGTGTAGACGGGGCCCTCCAGGAGGGACTCCATGGTGCCGGGCGCGAACGAGTCGTCGGCGATCGAGTCGGCGTTGCCGAGGACACCGGGCAGCAGACGCCCGATCGCCTCGATCATGACCAGCACGGCGACCTCTCCACCGGCGAGCACGAAGTCGCCGAGGCTGACCTCGTCCACGGGCATCCGCGTGCGGGCCTCCTCGACGACGCGGGAGTCGATGCCTTCGTAGCGTCCACAGGCGAAGACCAGCCACGGTTCGGACGCGTACTGCGCCGCGAGCGCCTGCGTGAACGGCCGCCCGGACGGCGTAGGAATGATCAGCCGCGGCACCGCTCCCGGGAATGGCGGTGAATCCCCGTCGGCTACCGTCACGCCGGTTTGCTGCACGGTCCCGGAGGACGGGAGGGGGCTCGCACCCGCGGCCTCCCCGCCGGGCTGCGAGACGGCCCCGGAGGACGCGGATGGGCCTACGCCTGATGCGTCCACGCCCGGCCGCGGCACGGCTTCGGTGGGCAGGAACGGGCCCACACCACCGACTCCCGCGCCAGGCCGCAGCGCGACCCCGGAGGACGCTGATTGACCTACACCGGAGGCCTCCGCGCCGGGCCGCGGCACGGCCACTGGGGACGGCGGACTCGCACCGGCCACCTCCCCGCCGAACTGCGAAACGGCCCTGAGGCGCGCCGGTGGGCCAACGCCAGATGCGGCTGGGCCGTGGAAGGTGACGCTCGTGAAACCCGGGTTGGAAGGGGGTGTTTCTGCGCCTGAACCTCCTTCCGTGCTGGCGGAGGTGGTGCCAGGCCAGCGTTGACCGGGGTGTCCCTCGTCCTGGGGGCCTGCGCCCGTGGAGTCTGAGCTGGGGCGCCCGCTTCCTGGAAAGAGCGCGCCTGGAGAGACCCCGCTGGGGGAGGCCGCATCGAAGGGGGGCAGGCCAGAGAGAGGCGGGCCGGTCGGGGGTGACCCAGAGGAAGGCGCGCCCGTAGCGAGCGGGCCGAAGGCGGGTGGGGCTGAGGAAAGCGGGTTGGACGGGGGTGAGCCGGCGGGGGGTGGATCAGAAAGAAGTGGCTCGGAGGAAGGCGGGAGTGAGGAAGGCAGAACCGAGGGAGGCGAACCGGAGGGAGGCAGGTCCGAAGAGGGTGAGCCGGAGGACGGCAGGTCCGAAGAGGGCGAACCGGAGGACGGCAGGTCCGCGGAAGGTGAGCCAGAGGACGGCACGTCCGAAGAGGGCAAATCGGGGGACGGCGGGGCCGCGGAAGGTGAGCCGGTGGGGGGCAGGCT
>NZ_JBIRBA010000049.1:0-35268 GCF_044326345.1 Actinomadura sp. 9N215
GCTTCCGGGACGCACTCGACCTACCGCCCGACGACCCGTCCACCGGCCCGTCCGGCGGATCGTCCGGCGGATCGTCCGGCGGATCGTCCGGCGGATCGTCCGGCGGATCGTCCGGCGGGGCGGCTGAGGGGGCGTCCGGGGGGTCGGCGATCGTGTCGGTGGAGGTGCCGGACGGCGCCGCCGAGACGCTGCGCGCCGGCGGGGTGATCGCCTCGGTGCGGGCGGGACGGCTGCGCTGCTCGTTCCACCTCAACGCCACCGAGGCCGACGCCGACCGGGCCGCCGCACTCCTCGCCCCGCTCCTGCACCGGGCGGGCCGCCGCCGACGCTGAAATCGTGACAAGGACCGAAGAAGTCCTTACGAGGTCCGAACGAGATGCCGCGCCGGGCCCGTCCCTCCCGGCGGCGGCGCGCGCGGCGGCCTACGTTCGTCGCATGAACGTGCTGCTCACCGGGTCGGCCGGTTTCATCGGCTCGCACATCGCCGAGGCCCTGACCGGCGCCGGCCACCGCGTCCGCGGCCTGGACCTGCGCCCCGACGCGCTCGGCGGTCCGGCCGCCGACGTCCGCGACGCCGCCGCCGTGGCGCGGTCGCTGGACGGCGTGGACGCCGTCTGCCACCAGGCCGCCAAGGTCGGGCTCGGCGTCGACGTGTCCGACCTGCCCGCCTACGCCTCCGCCAACGTGCAGGGCACCGCCGTGCTGCTGGCCGAGATGGCCCGCGCGGGCGTGGCCGTGCTGGTCCTGGCGTCGTCGATGGTGGTGTACGGGGAGGGCGCCTACACCTGCGGGCGGCACGGCGACGTCCGTCCAGGGCCCCGCCCGGAGGACGCGCTGCGCGCGGGACGGTTCGAGCCGCCCTGCCCCGCCTGCGGCCGCCCCCTCGCCCCCGGCGCCGTCGCCGAGGACGCGCCGCCCGGCCCCCGCAACGCCTACGCCGACACCAAACTCGCGCAGGAGCACCTCGCGGCGTCGTGGGCGCGGGCGACCGGCGGGACGGTCGCGGCGCTGCGGTACCACAACGTGTACGGGCCGCGGATGCCGCGCGACACCCCCTACGCGGGCGTCGCGGCGATCTTCCGGTCCCGGCTGGAGGACGGGAAGGCGCCGCTGGTGTTCGAGGACGGCGGGCAGCGCCGCGACTTCGTCCACGTCCGCGACGTCGCCCGGGCGAACGTCCTGGCCCTGGAGCACGCCGCGGCCGGGCCGAGGCCGGCGACCCCGCCCGCGCCGCCGGAGCCGGGACCGGTGACGCCGGGGCTGAGGCCGGGCGGGCTGCGCGCCTACAACATCGCCAGCGGCGAGCCCCGCACCATCGGCGACCTGGCCGCCGCGCTGTCGGCCGCGTTCGGCGGGCCCGCGCCGCGCGTCACCGGCGGTTACCGGCTCGGGGACGTCCGCCACATCGTCGCGCGCCCCGACCGGGCCCGCCGCGAGCTGGGATTCCGCGCCTCGGTGACGTTCGCCGACGGGACGGCCGAGTTCGCCCGGCGGCGCGTCACCGGTTCGTAAGGGTCGCGTGGCCGTCACCGAGAGTAGCGTCAGGCTTGTGATCGATGTGGTTCTTCCCTGCCTCGACGAGGCCGAGGCGCTGCCGTGGGTGCTGTCCCGGATGCCCGCCGGGTTCCGCCCGCTGGTGGTCGACAACGCCTCCACCGACGACTCCGCGCGCGTCGCCGCGGACCACGGCGCCCGCGTCGTCGCCGCGCCGGACCGCGGCTTCGGCGCCGCCTGCCACCGGGGGCTGCTGGCCGCCCGCACCGAGGTCGTGTGCTTCATGGACGCCGACGCGTCCCTGGACCCGGGCGAGCTGCCCCGCCTGGTCGCGGCGCTGACCGCCCTCCAGACCGGCGGCGCGCAGGGGCCGTCGCCGGAACCGGCACCCCCTCCGGCGCCCGCGCAGCCGGAGGCGGTGCCGGGGCTGGTGCTGGGGCGGCGGCGGCCGTCCGGGCGGGGCGCGTGGCCGCCGCACGCCCGGCTCGGCAACGCCGTCCTGGCCCGGTCGCTGAACCGGCGCGCCGGCACCCGCCTGCACGACCTCGGGCCGATGCGCGCCGCCCGCCGCGACGCGCTGCTCGCGCTCGGCGTCGCCGACCGCCGGTTCGGCTACCCGCTGGAGACGGTGCTGCGCGCCGCCCGCGCCGGGTGGCGGATCGGCGAGATCGACGTCGCCTACCGGCCCCGCACCGGCGCCTCGAAGGTGACCGGCACGCTCGGCGGGACGGTCCGCGCCGTCCGCGACATGCGCCGCGTCCTGACGGAGATCGCCCCATGACCGGCCCCATGACCGGCGCCATGACCGGCCCCATGACCGGCCCCATGCGCCGCACCCCGACGGGCGCGCCGGACGCGGACCTGATCGTCATCGCCAAGGAGCCGGTGCCCGGCCGCGTCAAGACCCGGCTGACGCCCGCGTACACGCCCGCCGAGGCCGCCGCGCTGGCCGAGGCGGCGCTGCGCGACACCCTCGCCGCGGTCGCCGCCGCCCCGGCCGGGCGCCGCACCCTCGCGCTCGACGGCGCGCCCGGGCCGTGGCTGCCCGCCGGGTTCGCCGTGGCCGCGCAGCGCGGCGGCGGCCTCGACGAGCGCCTGGCCCACGCGTTCGACGACGCGTGGGCGGGCCGTCCGCTGGTGCTGATCGGGATGGACACCCCGCAGGTCACGCCCGCGCTGCTCGCCGCAGCCTGCCGGGCGCTGCGGCGCCGTGACGCGGTGTTCGGCCCGGCGTCCGACGGCGGGTTCTGGCTGCTCGGGCTGCGGCGCCCCGCCCCCGCGCTGCTGCGCGGCGTGCCGATGTCGCGGCCCGGCACCGGCGCGGCGCAGCTGGCGCGGCTGCGCGCCGCCCGGCTCGACGTCGCCGCGCTGCCCGAGCTCACCGACGTCGACACCCCCGCCGACGCAGCGGCCGTCGCCGCCGCGGCGAAGGGGACCCGGTTCGCGGCCGCGGTGCGCGACCTCGGCGTCAGGACCGTCCCGGCATGATCGGCGCACTGTACGAGGAGGCGCTGCGGGGCCGCGCGCCCGTCGAGATCGAGCACGCCGACGGGCGCCGCCGGCCGCTGCCCGTCCAGGACTGGCTGGCGGCCGACCGGCCCGGCGACCGCGGGCTGCTGGCCCGCTGCGAGGGCGCGACCCTGGACGTCGGGTCCGGGCCCGGCCGCCTCACCGTGGCGCTGGCCCGCCGCGGCGTCCCGGTGCTGGGCATCGACCTGGCCCCGGCCGCGGTCGCGCTGACCGTCGCGGCGGGCGGGCCGGCGCTGTGCCGGGACGTGTTCGGCCGCGTCCCCGGCGCCGGGCGGTGGCGCACCGCGCTGCTCGCCGACGGCAACATCGGCATCGGCGGCGACCCCGCCGCGCTGCTGCGCCGCGTCCTGGCACTGGTGGCGCCCGGCGGCCGGGTCCTGGCGGAGGTGGACCCGCCGGGCGCCGCGCCCCGCGTGGAGCCGCTGCGGCTGCGGTCGGGACACGCGGTCGGCGAGTGGTTCGCCTGGGCGCACGTGCCCGCCGACGCCGCCGCCGCACTCGCCGCGGCGTGCGCGGCGACCGTGACCGACGTGTGGGAGGATGCGGGCCGATGGTTCGTCGCCCTGCGCCCCGCGCGCTGAGGCGCCTGCTCGCGGCGCCGGCCGGGCTGTTCGCGGTGCTGGCGCGGCTGCCGGGACGGTTCACCAGCCGTCTGCACGACGAGCGGGTCGCGGCATGGCTGGGCCTGGCGCTGGGGATCAGCTTCCTGTCGGCGTTCACGACCGGGCTGATCTCCCACTTCATGCAGCACCCGCCCGGCTGGGCGCAGTGGCCCTCGCGTCCGGTGAACCTGTACCGGGTCACCCAGGGCGTCCACGTGATCGGCGGGCTGGCGACCGTGCCGCTGCTGCTGGCCAAACTGTGGACCGTCTACCCGAAGCTGTGGCAATGGCCGCCGGTGCGGTCGGCGGGGCACGGGGCACGGCGGGTGCTGGTGCTCGTCCTGGTCGGCGGGGCGCTGTTCCAGTTCGCGACCGGGGTGCTGAACATCGCCTACTGGTACGCGTTCCGGTTCCCGTTCACCACCGCGCACTACTGGACCGCCTACATCGTGATCGGGGCGCTGCTCATCCACGCCGCCTACCAGTGGCCGAAGGTGCGGCGCACCGTCCTGACCCGCCGCACGGTGACGACGCGCAGCACGGTGATGACGGGGCCGCAGGACGCGGTGGAGCGCCGCGCGTTCCTGCTCACCGTCGCCGGCGCGAGCGGCGTGATCGCGGCCGTCACCGCGGGGGAGGCGTTCGCGCCGCTGGCGCGGCTGGCCGTGCTGGCCCCGCGCCGCCCCGGCCTCGGGCCGCAGGGCCTGCCGGTCAACAAGTCCGCGGCCGCCGCCGGGGTGACCGCAGCCGCCCGCGATCCCGGCTGGCGGCTGACGGTGACCGGCCGGGTCCGCGCGGACCTCGTCCTGACCCTGGACGGGCTGCGCGCCCTCCCGCAGCATTCGGCGCGGCTGCCGATCGCGTGCGTGGAGGGGTGGAGCGCCGAGGCCGACTGGCGGGGCGTGCGGCTGCGGGACCTGCTGGCCATGGCCGGCGCCGACGACGACGCGCCGGTCCGGGTGGAGTCGCTGCAGCGCGGCGGGATCTACCGCACCTCGCGGGTCGACCCGCCGCACCGGCACGACCCGCTCACCCTGCTCGCCCTGGACCTGGCCGGCGAGCCGCTCACCCTCGACCACGGGCACCCGTGCCGCCTGATCGCGCCCAACCGGCCCGGGGTCATGCAGACCAAATGGGTGCACCGGCTGGTGGTCCTGTGAAGATCGCCGTGTACGGGGCGGGGCTGGCGCTGATCGCGGTGGGCGTGCGCGGGATCGTCCTGCACGTCGACGCCGTCGCGTGGCTGGCGTGGTTCGCGGGCGCGGCGGTCCTGCACGACGGCGTGCTGGTCCCGGTGGTGCTCGCGGCGGGGCTGGCGACCCGGCCGCTGCCCGCCGCACCCCGCCGCGCCGTCCGCGCGGCGCTGATCGTCGCGGGCTGTGTGACGGCGGTGGCGCTGCCGCTGGTCCTCGGGTACGGGCGGCGGGCGGACGAGCCGTCCCGGCTGCCGCTGCCCTACGGACGCAACCTCGCGATCGTGCTGGGTCTGATCGCGGCGGCCGCCGCCGTCGCGGTCGCGGTCCGCGCGGTCGCCGCCCGCCGGGCCGCGCGGAGGCCACGGACGTGACCCTCACCGACGCGCGCGCCCGCGCCGCGGCCACCGGTGAAGGCCGGGGCTCGCGGCACGGGCGGGTGGCGGTCGCGGTGTGGGCGGCCGGGATCGCGGCGGCGTTCGCGGCCGGCTGGTACCTGCGCCGCGCCGGGCTGGCCACCGAGGACCCGCTGCCCCCGCTGCACGCCCACGCCCGGGCGTGGCCGCCGACGTGGCGGCTGCTGCCCGCGGCGGCCGTCGCGGCCGCCGGGGTGGCCGCGCTGCCGGTGCTGGCGGCGCGGCTGCCGTGGCGGGTTCTGCTGCCCGCCGCGTGGGCGTTCGCGGCGGCGTGGACGGTCGCGCTCGCCGCCGCCGACGGCTGGGACGCGCTGTCCCGCCCCCTGGACGCCCCGACCGAGTACCCGGCGGGCCTGGCGCAGCTGCGCCCCGACCCCCTGGGCTGGGTGGACACCTTCGCCGAGCGGCTCGGCGGCTACACCACGCACGTGCGGGGGCATCCGCCGCTGCCGACGCTGGTCCTGTGGGCGCTGGAGGCGGCCGGTTTCGGCGGCACCGGCTGGGCGGCGGCGTTCCTGGTCGCGGCGGGCACGTCCGCGGCCGCGGCGATCGCGGTGACCGTGCGGGCCCTGGCCGGTGAGCGGGCGGCGCGGGCGGCGGTGCCGTTCCTGGTCCTGGCGCCGCTCGCGCTGTGGGTCGCGACCGCGATGGACGCGTTGTTCCTGGCCGCGGGCGCGTGGGGCACGGCGCTGCTCGCGATCGCCGTCCACCACCGCCGGATCGGGGTGCGGGCGGCCGGGGCCGCCGCCGCGGGCGGGGCGCTGCTGGGCTGCCTGCCCTACCTGAGCTACGGGCTGCTGCCGCTGTTCGCGGTGCCGCTGGCGGTGCTGGCGCTGACCCGTCCGCGCGCGCGGACGGTCGCGGCCGCCGCGGCGGGGCTGGCGGCGGCGCCGGTCGCGTTCACGCTGCTGGGGTTCTGGTGGCCGGACGGCGTCCGCGCCACCCTGGACACCTACCTGATCAGCCGCGGATCCGCGCAGCGCTCCTACGCCTACTTCGCCACCGCGAACCTGGCCGTCCTGGGCCTGCTGACCGGCCCGGCCGTCGCGCACGCGCTGCCCCACGCCGCCGGGGCCCTGCGGCGCGCGGCACGGGCGCGTGCCGCGGCCCCGGCGGCGAGGGTCGCGGCGCTGGCCGGGGCGGCGCTGCTGGGCGTGCTCGTCCTGGACGCCTCCGGCGTGACCAGGGGCGAGGTCGAGCGGATCTGGGTGCCGTTCGCCGCGTGGCTCACCCTCGCCGCGTCGCTGCACCGCCCCCCGGCCCGGGCCTGGCTGGCGGCGCAGGCGGCGACGGCGCTGGCCGTCCAGGCGCTCGTGCTGTCCCCCTGGTGACCACCGCCAACGCGCGACGCCCCGCGCGGCACCCCGACGCGGGGACGTTTCGGTGGGCGCCGAAACGACCTCGGGCTAGCGTCGGCGCATGGACGACCCCACCCTGAGGACGCGGCTCGCCGAGCGGTTCCGCGAGGTCAACGGCGACCATCCGATGTCGGCGGCCGACGACGCCTACGCCACCGCCTGGTACGCCGACCTGGAGGAGGTGTGCCGCGCCGCCGGCCGCGACCCCGCCGGCGTCCGCCGGACGATGCTGGACGGCCGGCTCCCGCTGCCCTCCTACCTGCGCTCCGACGGCGCCGAGATGGTCCCGCGCGACCTGTTCGCCCTCGCCGACCGGGCCGGCGGCGCCGACGCGCTGCACGGCTGGTTCGTCGCGCAGTGGGACGACCCCGCCGCGGGGGAGCGGGAATGGGCCGCCTACCTCAGCGGACAGTACGTGTGCCTGCGGACGGTGTCGCCCGCGACGATCCAGCGCAAGGACGCCCTCGTCACCGCGATCACCGCCGCGACCGCCTCCGCCGCAGCCTCCGCGTCCAGCTCCGGGATCGGCGATCCGGACGTGGGCACACCCGCGTGGACGCTCCGCCTGCACGCCCTGGTCGACGAGCTGGACGCCCTGGAGCCGCCGTTCACCGCCTACGACCGGCTGCGGTTCGGCGGCCCGGTCTCCCGCGACGTGTGCATCGACGCCGTCCGCGCCCGCCACCCCCGCCCCTCACCCGACCCCGCCGCTGGCACCGGCACCGGCGTCCGCCCGGGCACCGGCCAGGCGCCGAGCCGCGCCTGACGGCTCACCCACGCACACGGCTCACCACGGGACGGGGCCGTCGTCGTCGAAGAAGCCGCCGGTGGGGCCGTCGTCGTCCAGTGTGGCGAGCCGGATCGCGATGGCGGCGCCCTGCTCGGCGGTGCGCGTGATCGTCCGTCCGGTGGCGCGGGTGAACTCGGCGGTGAAGTCGGTCGCGCACGCGCCGGGCGCGGCGGCGTTGACCAGGATCCGCGCCGCCCGCAGCCGTTTGGCGTACTGGATCGTCAGCATGTTCAGCGCCGCCTTCGAGGCCGGGTAGGCGGCCGAGCCCGGCAGGTCCCGGAAGTAGTGCCCCGGGTCGGTCATGTGGGTCATCGAGGCCGTCCCGCTGGAGACGTTGACGATCCGCGCCGCGGGCGACTCGCGCAGCAGCGGCAGCATCGCGTTGGTCACCCTGATCACCCCGAACAGGTTGGTGTCGAACACGCGGCGCACGACGTCGAGGTCGGCCTCGTCCGGCGGGTGCAGCGCGCCGCCCGAGACGCCGGCGTTGTTGACCAGCACGTCCAGCCGCCCGGCCGACGACGCGACCTCGCGGGCCGCCGCCCCGGCCGAGGCGGGGTCGGTGACGTCGAGGACGACGGCGCGGGCGTCGTGCCCCGCCGTGCGCAGCGACGCGGCCGCCTTCGCGCCCAGGTCCGGGTCGCGGGCCCCGATGAACACGGTCATGCCGCGCCCGGCCAGGCCCTCGGCGACGGCCCGGCCGATGCCCTTGTTCGCCCCGGTCACCAGGGCCGTCGTGATGGTGGATGCGTCCATGCGCACAGCACACCACCGGCGGCGCCGCGCGCTCCAACACCGATCCGGCCCCGTTCAATACCCTGCCGGTATGGACGTGGTGGAGACGCGGGAACTCGCCTACTTCCTGGCGGTCGCGCGGGAGTTGCACTTCGGGCGGGCCGCCGAGCGGCTGGGCATCGCGCAGCCGCCGCTGTCGCGGGCGATCGCCCGGCTGGAGCGCCGCCTCGGCGTGACGCTGCTGGAGCGCACCAGCCGCAGGGTCGCCCTCACCCCGGCGGGGGAGACGCTGCTGGCCGAGGGCGCCGCCGCGCTGGACGCCGTCACCGCGGCGGTGCGCCGGACGCGGCGGGCCGGGCGGGCCGGGGACGGCGGGCCGCGGCTCGTCCTGGCGATGAAGCCCGGCGGGGACGGCGGCGGGCTGCTCCCGGCGATCCTGGCCGCCTACGAACGCGAGCCCGGCGCGCTGCCGGTGGAGATGCTGTTCGGGTACGGGGCGGCGCAGGCGCTGCGCGACGGCCGCGCCGACGCCGCGCTGCTCTACGCGCCGCGGCAGGACCTCACCGGCCTGGCCGCCGAGGAACTGCTGGAGGAGGACCAGGTCGCCGTCCTGCCGAAGGCGCACCGGCTGGCGCGCCGCGCCGAGGTGTCACTGGCCGACCTGGACGGCGAGCCCCGCCCGCGGCTCGCGAACGCGCCCGACCCGGCCGACCCGCCGGGTGGGCCCGCGGGCAAGCAGGCGGACGGCGCAGCGGACGGGCCGCGGGTGCACGACGCCGGTCAGCTGATGCAGCTCATCGCGCTGGGCCGCGCCGTGGCGGTGCTGCCCGCGTCGGTGCGCGGGCTGCTGCGCGACGACCTGACGGCGGTCCCGGTGCGGGACGCGGCCCCGACCACGCTGGTGCTGGCGTGGCCCGAGACGTCCCGGTCCCGCGCGCTGGCGGCGTTCGTGCGCTCCGCGGCCGCCGTCGCCGCCGACTTCACCGCCTCCGGCCTGCGCTGAGTCGAAGCCGACTTCACCGCCTCCGGCCCGCGCTGATGCGCCCGCCAGAAAAACGTGAAGAAAATCCGGGCGGGATGTCGATCCGGCGCGCGCCCGCGCGACGCGTCGGTGAAAGGCCGATGAGACACCGCACGGAAGGACCACCGCCATGACCGCCGCCCACACCCTCACCGCCACCGCGCCCGCCGCCGCCTCCTCGGGGGGACGGCCCGTGCTGCGCAAGGTGCTGTGGGGCCTGCAGATCTTCCTGGCCGCGTTCCTGTTCTTCGCCTCCGCGCTGCCCAAGTTCGCCGGGCAGGCCGAGGCCGTGAAGACCTTCACCGAGATCGGCTGGGGGCAGTGGTTGCGGTACGCGACCGGCGCCGTCGAGGCCGCGGGCGCGGTCGGCCTGGTCGTCCCGCGGCTGGCCGGGCTCGCCGCGGCCGGGCTGGTCGCCCTGATGGGCGGCGCCGTCCTGACCCAGCTGCTGGTGCTGGAGCCGGTGTGGAGCCTGCTGCCCGCCGGGGGCGCGGTGGTGTTCGCCGCCGTCGCCCGGGACCGGCGCGCCGAGTCCCGCCGGGTCCTGCGCTCGCTGGGCCGCGCCCTCGGACGCTGACCCCCCACCGTCGTGGACGTCACGCGTCGGGCTGTTCCGGCGGGAGGAGGGCGCGCAGCTCGGCCGTGAGCGCGGCCGCGTCGCCCGGACGGCCGTGGTAGGCGGCCGGAGTGGTCTGGAAGAGCGCGACGCGCCACTCGTCCAGGAGCCGCGAGGCGGTGACGGTCTGCACGGCGTTGGCGTCGGGGTCGAGGTCGGTGGAGCCCGGCGGGACCATCCCGGCGACGGCGTGCAGCACCGCGGCGCCCGGGCCGATCAGCCGCACGTCCCGGATCGCGGCGACGTAGCGGGCGGTGGGGTGCTCGGCGAACACCGCGTCCATCCGCGCGGCGATCTCGTCGCGGCCGGCGTGCAGGCTGCCGTCGAACCCGACCGACACGCCGTCGTCGCGGAACGACTCGGCGAACGCGCGGCCGTCGCGGGCGTTCCAGCCGTCCAGGATCCGCCGGTACAGGTCGCGGACGGCGTCCAGGCCGCCGAGCCGGGCGGCGTAGCGGTCGTGGTGGACCTGCCAGCGGCCGGTGGTCCAGTTCGCCCAGTCGACGCGGGCGCCGTCGAGGGCCTCCTCCAGGTAGTCCAGGTGCACGTGCCAGCCCGCCATGGTCTGGACGAGGTACTCGCCGGGCAGCCGGACGTCGCTGGTGAACACCAGATGCGTCCCTTCGGGTGCGGCGGCCAGCTCCCAGCGGAGCCGGCCGTGGATGTCGGAGTCCAGCTCAAGCAGCCGCGGCGGGTCGAACGCGGTGACGCTGCCGCGCGCGACGGGCCGCTCGGCGGGGTCGGCGGCGTTGAGCCAGCGCAGCTCGAACTTGCCGCCCACGGCGGGTTCCAGGTCGGCGTCGGCGAGCCACGCCGACAGCTCGGCGGGGTCGGTCAGGGCCCGCCAGACCCGCTCGGGCGGATGCCGCAGGCGGCGCTCGAACCGCAGCAGCGTGCGCCCGTCCCGGTGCACGGCCGTGCCGTCCGCGGCGGCGCCGTCCGGTGCGGTGCCGCCCGTGCCGCTGCCGGTGTCGTCGGTGGTCATGTGTCGTCCCTGCCTTTCCTCGGTCGCGTTCCGGCCCGGCCGCGCGCGGCCGGCGCGCGACCGGACGGCCACACCACCGAACATAACCTCCTTCGCATATAACTTGCAAGGCATGAACAGGGGTCAGGGGGACGGCGGCCAGGTGATGAGGGCGTGCCCCCAGGTGACGCCGGCGCCGAACCCGGCGAGCAGGACCAGCTCCCCGGCCGCGATCCGGCGCGTCCGCACGGCGCGGTCCAGGGCGTAGGGAAGGCTGGCCGCGCCGATGTTGCCGACGTCGTGCCCGGCGATCGCCAGCTGCGCCTCCTCCAGCCCGGCCTCGGCGGCCAGCGAGGCGACCAGCCGCGGGTTGGGCTGGTGCGGGACGACCAGCGCCAGGTCCGCGGGCTTGATCCCGGCGGTCTCGGACGCCTCGGCGACCAGCCGCGGGAAGATCCCGGCGATGAAGTCGCGCACGGCCCGCCCGTCCATGTGGATGGTGTGACCGAGCCCGGCGAGGGTGCCGGCGCTGGCGGGGGAGCGGCTGCCGCCCGCGGGGATGAGCACGTCGCCGGCGCGCGAGCCGTCCGACCCGAGCGTGACCGGGCCGATCCCGTACGGCCCGGCGACGGGCCCGATCACCGCGGCCGCGGCGCCGTCGCCGAACAGCGCGGCGGTGGCCCGGTCGTCGCCGTTGAGGAAGCGCGAGTACACCTCCACGCCGATGACCAGCGCGTACGGGGTGGGCCCGCGCTGGGCGGCGAGCCAGCCGAGCGCGGCCTGCAGCCCGTAGACGAACCCGGTGCAGGCGGCGGAGACGTCGAACGCGGCGGCGCGGCGCGCGCCCAGCAGCGCCTGCACGCGGCAGGCGGTGGACGGGCCGAGCTCGTCGGGCGTGGAGGTGCCGAGCACGATCAGCCCGACGTCGGCGGCGGTGACGCCCGCGGCGCGCAGCGCGCGGCCGGCGGCGGCCGCGGCCAGGTCGGAGGCGGCCTGCCCGGGCGCGGCGACGTGCCGCTGCCGGATGCCGGTGCGGCGCTCGATCCAGGACGGGTCCAGGCCCAGCGCGCGCGACACCTCCTCGCTGCGCACCTTCCGGACGGGCAGATATGCCCCCGTTCCCAGTATCGACCATCCTTTTTCGCCGCTATTCGTCCGTCCGTAATCGGGCCGGTGATGGCGTGGGCGCCGCTCGGGCAGGATCATCTCTCGCTCCCCTCGGCCGGCGTCGCCGCCGGTCGTCACTGGTCGGGCCGTCCGGCCGGCTCCGCTGCCCGCCCCCGGGCCGCCGCGGGCGCGTGACGTGCGCACACCACCGACGGTTGCCAGACCGATCCCACGAGTGAATAATCCCATTTCAGGGTTTATGTTCCATATCTATGAGCTAAGCGGCCTTTATCCGAATAGAGAAGAGAGCCTTCCTTCGAGGTAAGGAGACCCCCGGTGTTCTCTGATCCGAATCCGGCCGATGAGCTCAAACCCGACGACGCGTGCGCCTTCCTGTACGCCGGCACCGGCTCGGCCGGGACCCCCGACCTGCCCGCGCTGGCCCGGACCGGACGCGGCGCCGCCCGCGCCGTCGCCGACGTCCTGGACGCCGTCCAGGAAGGCCTGCCGCGTACCCGCTGGCCGTCGCTGCGCGCGATCCTGCTGGAGGATCCCGCCGCCTACCGCGCGGCGGCGCGCGCGCCCGGCGTCGCCCAGCTGGCCGGATACGCCGCCTCCGTCGCCGCCGACCGGGCGCTGCGCGCGAACGGCGTCCAGCCCGCCTACGCCGTCGGGCAGAGCTTCGGGGAGATCGCCGCGCTCGTCGGCGCGGGCGCGTTCGCGATCGCCGACGGCGCCCGCATGGCCGTCAGCCTCGTCGGGGTCCTCGCCCGCCGCGGCCGCGGCGGCGGCATGGGACTGCTGGAGGACGGCGAGGACGGCGCCCGCGCCGCCATCGACGCCGCCGCCGAGCCGCGGGTCGTGATCGCGAGCCTGAACGCGCCGTCCGCGACCGTCCTCGCCGGTCCCGCGGGGCCCCTGGAGCGGGTTCTGGACGCCGCCCGCGCCCGGGGGGTGCGGGCGGTGCGGCTCGCCGTCCCCTACCTGTCGCACCATCCCGCGATGGCCGGCGCCGACGACGAGTGGTACACGATGATCCGCCGCTACCCCCAGCGCCCGCTGGAGCTGCCCGTGCACTCCCCGGTGCGGGGCCGCGCCTACCGCGACGGCGACGACCTGCACCGCGCGCTGGCCGACTGCATCGTCAGGCCCGTGCGGCTCCCGGCCGCGCTGCGCGCCGTGCACGCCGCCGGCGCGACCGTGTTCGCCGAGGCCGGCGCCGGGAACGCGCTGTGCCGCTGCGCGCGGCTGACCCTCCCCGGCGCGCGGACCCTGACGCCGCTGCGCGACCGCCCGCACGACGGTCCGGGCGGCGGCCGGGGCGCGGGCAAGGCCGAGCCCACCGCCCGCCCCTGACACCCGAACGCCCCGGAACGCACCCGAACGCGCCTGAACACCCCCAACGCCTGAACCGTCGTGTGCGGCCCGAGCGGGCCGAGGAAAGGATCGATCGCCGTGGAGACCTTCACCGCAGCCGTCCCCGACGAGGGCCTGCTCGGCTTCGTGCGCGGCGCGTCGCCGGACGCCGGGACCCGGGCGCGGCTCGCCGAGGCCGTCCCGGACGAGTTCTTCGCCTACCCCGGCGGGCTCACCGCCCGCGACCACCAGGCCCTGACCTACGCGCGGCTGCGGCACGCGGGCCTGGCCGCGCCGCCCGCGGCCGAGCTGCTGGACGACCCGCCCGCGCTGTGCGCGCTGCTGGAGCGCGCCGCGATCGCCGACCCGGCGCTGTTCCACGTGATGCTGCTGCACTACACCCTGGCGCTCGGCCCGATCCTGCGGTTCGGCGCCGCCCAGCTCGCCGCGGGTGAGGGCGCCGAGGGCCGGGGGGTCCGGGAGGCGCGGGACGCGCTCGCCTCGATGGACTCGTTCGGGACCCTGCTGATGACCGAGGCCGGGCGCAGCAACAGCCACCTGTCGCCGCGCACCATCGCCCGCCACGACCCCGCGACGGGCGGGTTCGTGCTGACCACCCCGGACGCGCAGGCCGCCAAGTTCCCCACCAGCACCGCCCACCCGACCGTCCCCAAGACCGCCGCCGTGTACGCCACGCTCGTGCACGGCGGCGCCGAGCGCGGCGTGTTCGTGTTCGTCGTGCCGCTGCGGGGGCCGGGCGGCGAGGTCGCGCCGGGCGTGCGGGTCGTGGACGCGCCGGAGACGACCGGGCTGCGGGTCGACTACGCCGCCGTGCTGCTGGACGACCTGCCCGTGCCCTACGGGGCGTGGCTGCGCGACGGGGCGTCCATCGGCGCCGGCGGGTCCTTCCACGACCCGGCCGGGTCGGCGGCGGCGCGGCTGACCCGCTCGATGGGCATCGCCCCGGCGGTGTGGCGGGCCGTGATCTCCGCGTGCGCGGCGATCACGCGGGCGTCGGCGGGGACGCTGCTGGCGCACTCGGCGGGCCGTGCCACACTCGGGCGGCTGGCGCCGCGGCGCCCGCTGACCGACTACCGCAACCAGCAGGAGGCGGTGCTGGGCGCGCTGGCGGCCGGGTACGCGCTCACCGCCGTCGCCGGGCACGTCAAGACCGCCCGCACCGCCGCCGACGCGGGCCCCGCCGCCGGGGGCGGGCCGGAGACGGCGTGGGCGCCGTGGTCGGCGGTCGACCGGGACCTGGCGCTGCTGAAGGCGGCCGCGACCGTCCAGGCGCAGGAGACGGTGTCGGCGTGCCGGGTGCACAGCGGCGCGCCCGGGTTCGCCGCCGTCGAGCGCCTCAACGCCTACCGGGGCCTGGCGCACGCCTACCAGAACGCCGGCGGCGACAACGAGCTGATCCTCTACGACACCGCCCGCGCGATGGCCGACCTGGACCGCTACGCCCCGCCCGACCCGGGGGCGGGCCCGCCCGACGGCGGCGACCTGGCGTCCCCGGGCGTGTGGCTGTTCCTGGCCCGCGACGCCGAGCGGCGCATGCGAGACCGGCTCGCCGCGCGCGTCACCGCCGCCCGCGGCGGCGGCGACGGACACCGGCAGGACCCGTTCACGGCGTGGAACGGCAACCTGGCCCTGGCGGCGCGGACGGCATCCGCCTGCGCCGACCGGATCGTGCTGGAGATCGTCTGCGCCGCCGCCGAGTCGGGCCCGGCGGAGCTGCGGCCCGTGCTGGGCCTGCACGCCCTGAACATGCTGGAGCGCCGCGCCGCCGACCTGCTCAACGAGGGCGCGGCGCCGCCGGGGTTCCTGGACGAGGTGTGGGCGGCGCGGCGGCGGGCCTGCGACGAACTGGCCCCCCGCGCGGGCGCGCTGGCCGCCGCGTTCGAGCTGCCCGCCCCGGTCACCGCCCCGACCGCGTTCCTCACCGCCCCCTGACCGGGCCCCGCGGCCCCTCCCGGCGCTCCAGTGGCCTTCGGGGCCGTCCGCGGGGCGGTCCGCGGGGCGTCCACCGGACGGGCGGCAGGCGGAAACAGGCCCCGGAACCGGCGAAGAAACCGCACGCCACGCCGTGAGTTTGCCAAGGAGGCGGGGGAACCCGCGCGATGTGGCTACCGTTCTCGTTAGACAGACGAACACGCGCGGGTGACAACAAGCCCGCACGGGCCGATACGGAGGTAGACACAGTGGGAGTCAGTCTGAGCAAGGGCGGCAATGTCTCGCTGACCAAGGAGGCTCCAGGACTGACCGCCGTCGTGGTCGGTCTGGGCTGGGATGTGCGGACCACGACCGGGACCGACTTCGACCTGGACGCCAGCGCGCTGGTGTGCTCGGCGGAGAACAAGGTGCTGTCGGACCAGCACTTCGTTTTCTTCAACAACCTCAAGAGCCCCGACGGCTCGGTGGAGCACACCGGCGACAACCTCACCGGTGAGGGCGAGGGCGACGACGAGCAGATCAAGGTCAGCCTGTCGACGGTCCCGGCCGAGATCGCCAAGATCGTGTTCCCGGTGTCGATCTACGACGCGGACGGCCGCCAGCAGAACTTCGGGCAGGTCCGCAACGCGTTCATCCGGGTGGTGAACCAGGCCGACAACAGCGAGATCGCGCGCTACGACCTGTCGGAGGACGCCTCGACCGAGACCGCGATGGTGTTCGGCGAGCTGTACCGCAGCGGCGAGGAGTGGAAGTTCCGCGCGGTGGGCCAGGGGTACGCCTCGGGCCTGTCGGGCATCGCGTCCGACTTCGGCGTCAACGTCTGACGATCGTCTGAGGGGCCGGCCGGGGGCCGGCTCCGTCCGGGCGCCGGCGCCGTGTGCGCCGGCGTCGCAGCGCCGGAGCCCGAACGTGCGGCGGGGCGTCCCGGGGATCCGTCCCCTGGACGCCCCGTTTCGCATGCGGCCCGGCGGACACACGCGAACAGCTGGCACGGCCGACGGGCTCGGTCAGCGGGCTCGGTCAGCGGGCGAGACCCGGTCAGCAGGCGGGTGCGGTCAGGCGGGGCGTCCGGCGGCGGGGACGACGGCGAGGGCCTCGATCTCGATCAGCAGGTCGTCGCGGACGAGGCGGGACACCTCGATCAGCGACGCGGCGGGCGCGACGCCCTCGGGGACGAACTCGGCGCGCACCGCGCGGACCACGCCGACGCCGCCCGCGTCGCGCAGGAAGTACCCGAGCCGCACGACGTGCTCCCATCCGGCGCCGGCGCCGGTGAGCGCGGCCTGCAGGTTGGCGAACACCTGCCGGGTCTGGGCCTCCAGATCCCCGGCGCCGACGAGGTTCCCGGCGGCGTCCAGCGCGATCTGGCCGCTGACGACGACCAGCCGGCCCGGGACGTCGACGCTGATCACATGGCTGTAGCCGGGGCCGGGGGCCAGGCCGGGCGGATCGTCCTGGCGGATGCCGGTGCCGGCGCGCGGATCGTTGACGGTCACAAGATCACGATACTCGCGCCGGTCTCCGCCGGGGCCGGGGCCGGGCCGGGCCTCGTGGGGTCCGGTGTGCGGTCCGGCGGGGGTCCGTGCGGCGGCCCGGGGAAGATCTCCGGCTGCGACAATGGGGGCATGAGCGAGCGCGGGCCGATCGACTACTGGCTGTCGGACATGGACGGTGTGCTGGTCCACGAGGGCCGTCCGGTGCCCGGCGCCGAGGAGTTCATCCGGCGGCTGTCGGCGTCCGGCAAGCCGTTCCTGGTGCTGACCAACAACTCGATCTACACCCGCCGGGACCTGTCGGCGCGGCTGGCGGCGGCGGGGCTGCGGGTGCCGGCCGAGTCGATCTGGACGTCGGCGCTGGCGACCGCGAAGTTCCTCGCCGACCAGCGGCCCGCGGGGTCGGCGTACGTGATCGGGGAGGCGGGGCTGACGACGGCGCTGCACGAGTCGGACTTCGTGCTGACCGACATCGACCCCGACTACGTGGTGCTCGGCGAGACCCGCACCTACAGCTTCTCCCAGATCACCCGGGCGATCCGGCTGATCGAGGGCGGCGCGCGGTTCGTGGCGACCAACCCCGACCCGGTCGGCCCGTCCCCGGAGGGGTCGCTGCCGGCGTGCGGCGCGGTCGCCGCGATGATCACCCGCGCGACGGGGGTGGACCCGTACTTCGTCGGCAAGCCGAACCCGCTGATGATGCGGACGGCGCTGAACGTGGTCGGCGGGCACAGCGAGCGCACCGCGATGGTCGGCGACCGGATGGACACCGACATCGTCGCCGGGGTCGAGGCCGGGCTGGAGACGATCCTGGTGCTGACCGGCGTGACCGGCAAGGACGAGATCGCCCGGTTCCCGTTCCGGCCGCACCGCGTCGTCGCGTCCATCGCCGACCTCGTCGACCTGGTCTGACCCGCCGCCCGCCGCCCGCCGCCCGCCCGGGAGCCGGGGCACCGGGTACCAAGCACCGGGCGACTGCGCGCGGCGGGCTGATCGCGCGGCGGGGTCGGTCAGCGGACGGCGCCGAGCGCGGTCATCAGGCCCATGGCGTCCGACACCACCCAGTACTCGGCGAACCGGCCGTCCTCGGCGCGGAAGATGTCCTGCCCGGAGAACGACACCCGGGTGCCGGGCGCGGCGGTGGCGCCGGGGACGCCGCCGCGGTAGTCGCCGTGGAAGGTCCATCCGGCGGCGACCATGCCGTCGCCGACGACCGGGCCGACGTCCAGGGTGGTGCGGACGCCGGTGAAGTACTCGTGGGAGCGGCGGACCTGCTCGGCGGCCTCCGCGGGCCCGTGCACCTCCAGGTTCGGCCAGTGCCCGGTGAAGCCGGGGGTGAGGATCTGCTCGGCGACGGCGAAGTCGCCGGTCCACACCTCGAACAGCCACCGCCGGTACAGCTCGTCCAGCGTGTCCATCCCCCCACGGTGGCCGCGCGAGGACGGCGGTGTCAAACGCCGTAGACTCGGTGCGGCCATGCGCACGATCAAACAGGCGGGGTCCCGCGAGCTGGAGATCCGCCGGTCGCGGTTCGTCTGCACGCTCGCCCGCGCCGCCGGGCAGGACGAGGCGGTCCGGTTCCTGGACCGGCACCGGCGGGCGCACCGCGACGCCACGCACAACTGCACCGCCTACGTGGTCGGCGAGCACGGCGAGATCACCAAGAGCAGCGACGACGGCGAGCCCGCGGGCACGGCCGGGATCCCGATGCTGGAGGTGCTGGTGCGGCGCGGCCTGACCGGCACCGTCGCGGTCGTCACCCGCTATTTCGGCGGGGTGAAGCTCGGCGCGGGCGGGCTGGTCCGCGCCTACGGGCAGGCGGTCGCCGGCGCCGTCGACGCGGTCGGGGTGGTGGAGCTGTGCCCGGTGGTGACGGTCACGGTCGGGGTGGAGCACGCGCTGGCGGGACGGTTCCTCGGCGATCTCCACGCGCGGGGCGCCCGGCCCGGCGACGTCCGCTACGGGCGGGACGTGGAGGCCGACGTGCCGGTCCCGGTCGCGGACCTGGACGGGTTCGAGGCGTGGGCGGCGCAGGTCACCGCGGGGCGCGCGTCGCTGCGGCGCGGCGCCCCCGGCTACGTCGAGGTCCCCGTCACCCCATAACCCGCCTCGTCCCCATCCCGCGCCCGCCTTCTCTGGTCCCTGGGCCGCGGACGGGCGGACGGGCCGTGCGCACCGGGCCGCCGCCCGTCCTGAGGCGCCGGGGTCAGGTGGCGAGGAAGTCGGCGAGGACGGGTGCGAGGGCGTCGGCGGAGACGTCGTGGGTCTGGCCGTCCAGGGTGCGGTGCGTCCCGTCGGGCAGGGCGGCGGCCAGGCGGCGCGCGGTGTCGCGCATCCAGGCGGGGCTGGCGCCGCCGTCCAGGACGAGCACGGGCACGGCGACCCGCGCGACCACGTCCGCGGGCATGGCGCCGCCGGTGGCCGCGTCGTCCATGACCGCCGAGTCGTGCGCCAGGGACGGCGCGAGCGCCTCCAGCGCGGGCCACATCGGCGCGCCGCGCAGCTGGCCGACCATCTCCGGCGGCACGCCGACGTGGGTCATGAACAGCGCCACCGCGTCGCCGCGGCGCGGCCCGTCCGGGCCGCCGGACAGCAGCCGGGTCAGCTCGGCGTTGTAGGCGCGGGCCCGTGCGAGCCGGTCGTCGTCGGCGGGGGTGAACGGCGGCTCGAACACCGCGAGCCGGGTGACGGGCAGGCCGTGCGCGGCGGCGCGCAGCGCCAGCGCCGCGCCCGACGAGATCCCGTACACCGCGGCGGACCCGCCGGCGGCGTCGATCACCGCGGCCAGGTCCTCGATCTCGCGTTCGACGGCGTAGGGCGGGGTGTCGCCGCTGCCGCCGCGGCCCCGCCGGTCGTAGGTGAGGACGGTGTGGCGCGGTGCGAGCAGCCCGGCCAGCGCGGCGCCGGAGCCGCGGTCGTTGAGGGCGCCGCCGACGTAGACGAGGACGGGCCCGGCGCCGGTGCGTTCGCAGGCGATGCGGGTGCCGTCCCTGGAGATCACGGTTTCCATGAGAGGTTCCTTCCCTGGTGGCGGCCGCGGCGTGCCCGCGGCCGTTCGTCGTCCCACCGACGAACGGGACGCGGCGGCACGGACACCCGCCGCGCCGGTTCCCCTGTCAAGCGCGCTTCAGGCGCGCTCGCCGACCTCGGTGAGGTCGTGGAGGCGGCGGGTCAGGTAGCGGCGGTCGGCGTCGTTGGCGGCCAGGTCCAGGGCGCGGCGGTAGGCGGCCTCGGCGCGGCGGTCCAGGCGGCGCAGCAGGTCGGCGCGGGTCGCGGGCAGCAGGTGGTAGCCGTCCAGGTCGCCGGTGCGGTCCAGGTCGTCGACCAGGGCCAGGCCGGCGGCGGGCCCGCGGGCCAACCTGACGGCGACCGCCCGGTTCAGCCGCACGACCGCCGACGGCACGAGCCGCGCGAGCCGCTCGTACAGGACGGCGATCTGGGCCCAGTCGGTGTCGGCGGCGGTGCGGGCGGTGGCGTGGCAGGCGGCGATGGCGGCCTGCACCTGGTAGGGGCCGGGCGGCGGCCGGTGCGGGGCGGGCGCGAGGGCGTCCTCCAGGCAGCGCGACGCCCTCGGCGATCCCGGCGCGGTCCCAGCGGGCGCGGTCCTGGCGCTCCAGGGTGACCAGGACGCCGTCGGCGTCGACGCGGCCGGCGGCGCGGGCGTCGTGCAGCAGCATCAGCGCCAGCAGCCCGCGCGCCTCGGCCTCGGCGGGCATCAGCGCGGTCAGCAGCCGCGCCAGGCCGATCGCCTCGCCGCACAGGGCGCGGCGCTGCAGCGCGTCCCCGCCGGTGGCGCCGTAGCCCTCGTTGAACAGCAGGTACAGCACGCCGAGGACGGCGGCGGTGCGGCCGGGGAGTTCGGCGGGCGGCGGCACCCGGAACGGGATCCCCGCGTCGCGGATCTTGTTCTTGGCGCGGGTGAGGCGCTTGGACATCGTCGGCTCGGGGACCAGGAACGCGCGGGCGATCTCGGCGGTGCCGAGCCCGGCGAGGGTCCGCAGGGTGAGGGCGACCTGGGCGTCCAGCCGCAGCGCGGGATGGCAGCAGGTGAACGTGAGGCGGAGCCGGTCGTCGCCGAACTCGCCGGCGCCGTCCGGGCCGTCCAGGCCCTCCGCGGGTGGTGGGGTGGTGAGGGCGGCGGCCTGGCGGAGTTTGCGGGCGCCGGCGGCGTCGCGGCGCAGCCGGTCGCGGGCGCGGTTGCGGACGGCGGTGGTCAGCCACGCGCCGGGACGGTCGGGGACGCCGCCGGCGGGCCAGCGTTCCAGCGCCGCGGCGAAGGCGTCCTGCGCGCACTCCTCGGCCAGGTCCCAGTCGCCGGTCAGGCGGATCAGCGTCGCCACGACCTGGCCCCACTCGGCGCGGAACGCCGCGGCGACCGCCGACCCGGCATCCTCTGCGTCCTCGGCGGGCCGGGCGGGCGGGGCGGTCACGGGCCGTCCGCGCCCGGCTCCTGGACCGGGCGGATCTCGATCTGGCCGAGGGCCGCCCACGGGTGCCGGGCGGCGATCTCGACGGCCTCGTCCAGGCCGCCGCATTCGATCACGCTGAACCCGCCGATCTGGTCCTTGGTCTCGGCGAACGGACCGTCGGTGAGCAGCACCTCCCCGCCGCGGACCTTCACGGTCGTCGCCTCGTCGGCGGGCCGCAGCCCGGCGCCGCCGCGGATGACGCCGCGGCCGGCCATCTCCCGCGACCAGCCGCCGCAGCCGGTCGCGGCGGCCGCCGCGGGGTCGGTCCCGGCGGTCTCGTCGCTGCAGATCATCAGCACGTAGCGCACGGTTCCTCCCCGGTGCTCGGCGCGTCGGCGGGCGGTCGGCCCGGGCAGCAGGATCTCAGATCTGCGCGCGGCCCGGCACCGCGGGCCGACACACGCCGTTCCGGCGGCGGCGGACGGCGCCCGGCGGCGCGGCGGTGGTGTAGCGTGCCCGGCGATGACCAGGAGCTTGATCCTCCGCGACCAGGTGCGGGCCGGGATCCTCGACGTGGCGGCCGCGGTGCTGGCCGAGCGCGGCGCGGCGGCGAGCATGACCGACATCGCGCAGGCCGCGGGCGTCGCCCGCGCGACGCTGTACCGGTACTTCCCCAGCCGCCAGGCGCTGCTGTACGCGCTGTACGAGGCCGCGCTGGCCGACCTGACCGAGCGGCTCGCCGACGCGCGGCTGGAGACGGTGCCGGTCGAGGAGGCGGTCGCGCGGATGACCCGCGCGACGATCGCCGCGACCAGCCGGTACCGGGCGCTGGGCCTGTTCGACCGGTCGCCGAGGGAGGCGCGGCGGGTGGAGCGCCAGCTCGCGGCGCCGCTGCGGGCGGTGTTCGAGCGCGGCGCCGCGGGCGGGACGTTCCGCCGCGACCTGCCCGTCCACACCCTCGCGGAGCTGTACTTCAGCCTGTTGGAGGGCGTGGTGTCGCGGGTGGCGCGGCGGCGGCTGGGCGTGGACGAGGCCAGCGCGTCGGTGACCACGCTGTTCCTGTCGGGCGCCCTGGCCCGCCACCCGTCCCTTCCGCCCCCGGCTCCGTCGCCGTCCCGGTCCGTGTCGTCCCTGGCCTCACCGCCCTCATCTTCGTCCGCGTCGTTGCGTTGATGGCGGGGCTGGACCCTTCCGCGGCCGCGGGGCGGGTCAGCCGCCGAGGCTTTCCAGGGCGACGTCCAGGCGCTGGGCGAGGCTTTCGAGCTGCTCCTGGTTGGCGCCGGTGTCCAGTTCGGCGATCACGGCGTCCCGGGTGGTGATGACCAGGGCCTCCTCGGGGCCGTCGCCGCGGCCGGGGTCGGCGGGGACGACGGCCGCCTCGCCGCCGACGACGACGAGCGCGGCGCCGCGGTGCGCGGAGGCCAGCAGGGCGTGCAGGTGGTCGGCGGTGATCGTCGGCATGGGGCATGACCTCCAGGTCCGGACGGCGATTCGGGCGGTGGCGGCTGGTTGCGACGGCGGCTAGTGGTGGTGGGTGTGTGGTCAGGGTTTGCGGCCGATGCCGGTGGCGAACTCGCGGGCGCGTCCTGGGCCGCCGGTCCCGGGGGACAGCGGCGGGGTGTCGCGGCCTGCGCCGGTGCGCAGGCCCTCCAGGAACTCCTCGATGGCCTGGCGGGCGGTGCGGCGGGGCGTCCAGCCGAGCTCGTCGCGGGCGCGTGCGACGTCCATGAGAGGGACCCGCAGGGCCAGGTCGAACAGGCCGGGCGAGGCGGGCACCAGGTGCAGGGCCCACGCGGCGGCCAGCGCGGCCCGCACCCCGCGGACCGGGACCCGGACGGTCCGGGCGCCGAGGATGCCGGCGAGCTCGGCGGCGTCCAGGACGGGCTCGGCGGCGATGTTGAACGCGCCACGCGCGTCGCCCGACACACCGCCGGTCACGGCGAGCCGGAACGCCTCCCCGGCGTCGGCGGCGTGCAGCGCCTGCAGCCGCAGCCCCGGCAGGTCCGGGACGGCGGGGACCAGGCCCGGGCGGACGAGCCGGCCGGGCAGCAGCGGCCCGGCGAACAGCCGCCGCTGCTCGGCCGCGCTCTGCCGCTCGAAGACGAACCCGGGACGGATCCGCACGACGCGGCGGTCCGGGTGGGAGGCCTCGAACGCGTCCAGGAGCCGCTCGACGTAGGCCTTCTCGCGGCTGTAGGCGGCGCCGGGCCAGCCGTGCGTGGGCCAGGACTCGTCGACCGCCCGGTCCTTGGGCCCGGGCGAGTACGCGCCGACCGACGAGGAGTACACCAGCGCGGGCACCCCGGCGCGCGCGGCGGCGTCGAACACGCGGGCGCTGCCGACGGCGTTGGCGTCCCAGGTCACCGCGGGGCGGTGGGTGGGCTGGAACAGCCACGCCAGGTGCACGACGGCGTCGGCGCCGCGCAGCAGCGGGACCAGGTCGGTGTCGGTGACGTCGGCCTCGGCCCACTCGACCTTGCCGCCCGAACCGCCCGAACCGCCCGAACCGTCCGGTGTGGCGGCGGAGCCGGGTGCGCGGCGCGCCAGGCCGGTGACGGCGGTGACGCCCGGGTCCGCGGCGAGCGCGCGGACCGTGCTGGTTCCGATGTTGCCGGTGGCGCCGGTGACGACGACGCGCATGGCGGCCTCCCCCCTCGTCGTGCCGCCCCTGCCGGGGCCGTTCCCGCGGATGGACGGGACCGCCCCATTCCCGCGTCCCGCCGATCTATGCGCCGGGCGGGCCGGGGGAGGGGAGGGGCCGGGGGTCAGGCGGGCTGGGGGTCGCCGGGGCGGCACTGCAGGCACGGCCGGTACCCGGCGGCCCGCGCGGCGGCCAGGTCCCGGAAACCGCGCCGGTGCGCGGGCGTGATCCGGCGCGCGCCCCCGCAGGTGGGGTAGCACACGATCCCGGTGGTGTCGCTGCCGATCAGCCGCACCCCGCGGCTGGCCAGCTCGGCGGCCTCGTCGACGTCGACGTCCTCGGCGCGCAGCAGCCGCTCCTTGACGGCCGCGCCGAACACGTAGTCGCCGAGCGTCCCGTCCGAGCGGGTGACGCGGTGGCAGGGGATCAGCAGCGGGACGGGGTTGCGGCCCAGCGCCGACCCGACCGCCCGGACCGCCTTGGGACGTCCCGCCGCCCGCGCCACCCACGCGTACGGGCGGGTCTGCCCGTGCGGGATCCGCGCGGCGGCGCGCAGCACGGCCGCCTCGAACTCCGACAGGCCGCGCAGGTCCAGCCGCAGCCCGCCGAGCCTCCCGGTGCGCAGCGCGGGCACGAGCCCGGCGGGCGGACGGGCGGCGGGCAGCAGCGGCCGCGCGAACCGGGCGCGGAACGCGGCGGCGAACTCCGCGTCGTCCAGCCCGGCGCGCAGGTAGGCGACGCCGTGGTCGGTGAAGGCGACCTGCAGGCCCTCCAGCGGCCCCGGGACGTGGACGCGGCGCGCCGCGATGCGGTCCAGCAGGGACGGGGGAGCGTCGGCGGCCAGCCCGGCCAGCTCACCGGCCAGCTCACCGGGCCGCTCGGCGGCGAGTTCGCCGGTTGGGGGGTCGGGAGTTGTGTGGGTGGGATCGGTGCGGGTCATCGGGTACCCCCTCGCTGATCGAGATGCCGGTGCTGTTCGGCGCGCAGGCCGCGCAGCCGCGCCAGGCCCCGGGAGATGTGCGACTTGACGGTGCCCTCGGGCACGCCCATCACCGCCGATATCTCCGCGACGGGCAGGTCGGTGACGTGCCGGAGGACGACCGCGGCGCGCTGGGCGTGCGGGAGCGCGGCCAGCAGCCCGGCCAGCTCCCGGCCGGTCTCGTGGCGGGCGGCCGCGTCCTCCACGCCCTCGCCCGGGTCGGGCGGGTCCGGGGCGTCCTCGATCGGCGGTCCCGGCTGTGGGCGCCGCGCCGCCGTCCGCAGGCTGTTGCGCCACACGTTCGTCAGGATCGTCAGCAGCCACGCCCGGGGACGCAGCCCTGCGATCCGGTCCGGCCCGTACCCGCACAGCGCCCGGTAGGCGCGCAAGAACGCCTCGGCGGACAGGTCCTCGGCCTCGGCCCACCGCCCGCTCAGCCGCAGCGCGGTCGAGAACACCGCGCCCCGGTACGCCTCGTAGAGCGCCTCGAACCCGGTGTCCAGGTCCCGCGCCAGCGCCTCGACGACCCGCTCGGCCGCCGCGTCGGCGCCGTCCCGCGGGCCGGCGTCCCCGGCGGGGTCTCCGGCGGCGGGGGCGGGCGGGGCGTGGTGCTGGTGCAGGGCTTCGTCCGTAACCGTCACATCCGTTCAACACCGCCGTGACCGGCCCGGTTGCAGCCCCCCGGGGGCCTGGCCGGACCGGTCAGCCGAGCCATCCGGGGCGGATCATGCCCGTCTCGTAGGCCAGAACCACCAGCTGCGCCCGGTCCCGCGCGCCGAGCTTGGCCAGGATCCGGCTGACGTGCGTCTTGGCGGTGGCGGGGGACAGCACGAGCCGTCCCGCGATCTCCTCGTTCGACAGGCCCGCCGCGACCAGCTCCAGCACCTCCCGCTCCCGGTCGGTGAGCGAGTTCAGCTCCACCGCCGGCGGCGGCGCGGTGATCCGGGACGCGAACTCGGCGATGAGCCGCCGCGTCACCGTCGGCGCCAGCAGCGCGTCGCCGCGCGCCACCACCCGCACCCCGTGGATCAGCTCGGGCGGCTCGGTGTCCTTGACCAGGAACCCGCTGGCCCCCGCCTTGATCGCGCCGTAGACGTAGTCGTCCAGGTCGAACGTCGTCAAGATCACGACGCGGACGGCGTCCAGCCGCGGGTCGGTCATGATGCGGCGGGTGGCCTCCAGGCCGTCCAGGACGGGCATCCGGATGTCCATCAGCACCACGTCGGGCCGCTGCTCGGACGCCCGCCGCACCGCCTGCTCCCCGTCCCCGGCCTCGGCGACGATCTCGATGTCGTCCTCGCCCTCGAGGATCGACCGGAACCCCGCGCGCACCAGCGTCTGGTCGTCGGCCAGCATCACCCGGATCACACGATCCCCTCCCTCTGCTCCCGCTCCTCGCCGGGACCGCCCAGCGGAAGCCGCGCCCACACCCGGAACCCGCCCGCCGGGCCGGGGCCCGCCGTCATCTCCCCGCCGACGGACGCGGCGCGCTCGCGCATGCCGCGCAGCCCGTTCCCGCCCGCCCCGGCGTCCTCGCCCGGCTCGCCCGGCCCGCTCGCGGCGGCGGGGTCCGCCGGGGCGGCGGGGCCGGGGCCGTCGTCGTCGATCTGCACGATCACCGCGCCGGGCACCCGCCGCACCTCGACGGTCACCGTCGCGGCGCCCGAGTGCCGGACGGCGTTGGTCAGCGCCTCCTGCACGATCCGGTATCCGGCCAGCCCGACCGGCGCGGGCAACTCCGCCAGCGCCGCGAGCGCCGCCACACCCCGTCCACGCCCGGACGCCCCCGCACCCCCGCCACCCTCGGCTCCGCCGACACCGGCGGCTCCTGGGGGATCGGCGGGGTCGGGCGGGTCTGCTTCGGCGAGGTCGGCGAGGTCGCCGGCGCGGCGCACCGTCAGCCCCGCCGCTGCGGTCTGCCGCAGCAGATCGCCCACCCGCGCCAGCGACGGCTGCGGCGCCACCGGCCCGCCCGCCGCGCCCCCGCCGTCCCCGGGCTCGGCGTCGACCTGCCGCAGCACGCCCAAGACCCCGCGCAGCTCCCGCAGCGTCTCCTTGCTCGCCGCCTTGATCGCCTCCAGCGCCGCGTACGCCCGGTCCGGATCGTCGCGGCGGTGCAGCGCCGCACCCGCCTGCACGTTGATCAGCGAGATCTGGTGGGCCAGCACGTCGTGCAGCTCCCGCGCGATCCGCAGCCGCTCGGCGATCGCGCGGCGCCGCGCCTCCTGCTCCCGGGTCCGCTCGG
This sequence comes from Actinomadura sp. 9N215, assembly GCF_044326345.1. Classification (NCBI taxonomy): domain Bacteria; kingdom Bacillati; phylum Actinomycetota; class Actinomycetes; order Streptosporangiales; family Thermomonosporaceae; genus Actinomadura; species Actinomadura sp. 9N215. The sequence continues at coordinate 26,903 of NZ_JBIRBA010000049.1, forward strand.
CCTCCACGGCGCGCCGCTCGGCCGCCTCGGCCCGCAGGTGCCGCGTGCGCACGAACTGCCCGAGCGCCACCGCCAGCAGCAGCACCAGCGACAGCGACGCCACGCCCCGCGCGTCCACGATCGCTTCCGGGTCGCCGCCGTCCTCGCCGCCGCGCGCCAGCGCCACGACCAGGAACCCCGCGTTCGCGACGATCACCGCGCCCAGCGACACCGCCAGCCCGCACTCCACCGCCGCGGTGAACAACGCCACCCACAGCACCAGCCCGATCGGCCCGTCCGGATACCCCAGCGGGTAGTACAGCGGCGGCGCCACCGTCGCCACCGCCAGCACCGCCACCGGATACCGCCGCCGCACCGCCAGCGCCAGCGTCGCCACCACGATCACCGCGAACCCGCCCGGCCACAGCGCACGGTCCCCGGGCTTCTCCGCCAGCAGGCTCATCACCAGCGTGACGACCATCAACGCGACCGCGAACACCGCGTCGCCGGCCTGCCCGCGCGGCAGCCGCGCCCGCGCCGCCACGGCCCGCACGACGTGCGGCGGGCGTGGGCGGCGGCGCTGCGGAGACGCCGGCGATACGGTCACGCGCCAACCGTAGTTCAGCCGTACCCCTGCCCGGGCCCCACCCGAGATCACCACGCCGCCGCAGGACAGCCACCCGGCGTCCGCCCGGCTACGGCCGGCGTCCCTGACTTTCGTCAGTAACACCGCAGATCACCGGCTTGTAGCGTAGAACGCGTGAACGCCCCGGCCAGCACCGTCCACGGCCCCGCGCGCCCCCGCACGGGCCGCCTGGCCCGCATCGCCCGCGCCGCCCGCGCCGCGCGGCCCGGCGCGCTCCGCACCACCGTCCGCGGCGCCGTCCGGCGGCCGTCCCGGTCCGCGCTGGTCAAGGACGTCGTCCTGTACGCGATCCTGGCCCTCCCCGTCGCCTCCGGCGGCATCACCCCGCCCGACCCCGGCCGGGCGTCATGGTGGCTGCAGACGGCCGGTCTCGGCGTCCTGGCCGCCGCGATCGCGGTGTGCCGCACCTGGCCCACCGTCGCGCTGCTCACCGCGATCGCGCTGATCTCCGTGGACGACAACTTCACCTTCGCGATGCCCGTCCTGGCCTACCTGACCGGCCTGCGCACCACCCGTGCGCAGCCGCTGCTGTGGGGCTTCGCCGCCGTGTCCCTCGGCGGCGCGGCCCTGGCGATCATCCGCGGCATGGACGTCACCAGCTGGTTCCCCTCCACCGTCTGGCTGGTCCTGCTGGGCGTCCTGCCATGGCTGGTCGGCCGCTACTGGCGCCAGTACCAGGAACTCCTGCACGCCGGATGGGAACGCGCCGAACGCCTCGAACACGAGCAGCGGATCACCGCCGAACGCGAGCGGCTCCGCGAACGCGCCCGCATCGCCCAGGACATGCACGACTCCCTCGGCCACGAACTCGCCCTCATCGCCGTCCGCGCCGGCGCCCTGCAGGTCGACCCCGGTCTCGGCGACCGGCACCGCGACGCCGCCGCGCAGCTGCGCGCGGGCGCCGCCGACGCCACCGAGCACCTCCGCGAGATCATCGGCGTCCTGCGCGAGGACGCCGCCCCCGCACCGGACGGCGGGGCGCCGGACGGCGGCCTGCCCGGCGGGGGCGCGCCGATCCGCCCCGCCGGCGAGAGCATCCCCGAACTCGTCGAACGGGCCCGCGCCTCCGGCGTCCCCGTCCACCTCGCCGACGACCCCGACCCGGCCGACCCGCCCGACCTGCCCGGTCTCCCCGGCGACCTGCCGCCGATGGTCGCGCTCGCCGCCCACCGCGTCGTCCAGGAAGCCGTCACCAACGCCGCCAAACACGCCCCCGGCGCCGCCGTCACCGTCCGCCTCACCCACCGCGAACCCGGCCACGACGACGACACCGGCCGCGAGACCGGCGGCGGCGTGATCACGGTGACGGTCGCCAACGACCCCCCGCCCGGCGAACCGCCCCTGCTGCCGTCCGGCGGGCACGGCCTCACCGGCCTCACCGAACGGGCCCGCCTCCTCGGCGGAACCCTCCACGCCGGCCCCACCCCCCAGGGCGGCTTCACCGTCACCGCCGTCCTGCCCACCACACCGCCCGCCACCCACCCGGCCGCCCCACCTGCGGCCGGCGCCGCGCTGCGCAAAGCCCTCGGCCTCCCCGGGACGGGCACGGGCACGGGGGAGTGGTCCTCCGAATCGGCCCGCCACCTGGCCCGCGAACGCCGCCAGGTCCGCCGCGGCCTGATCACCGCGATCGCCGTCCCCGCCGCGCTCATGGCCGCCCTCGGCGCCATCATGGCCGGCTACTACATTTACTCCACCCTCAACTCCGTCCTCCCGCCCGCCGACTACGCCGCGCTGCGCCTCGGCGCCGCCCAGACCGACGTGGAGGACGACCTGCCCCGCATGGAGGCGATGGGCTCCGGCGTCGTCGAGTCCACCGTCCCCGAACCCGCGCACGCCGACTGCCGCTACTACCGGCCCGACGCCAACCTCATCGGCGTCAACCGCTACTACCGCCTCTGCTTCACCGACGGCCGGCTGACCCGCAAGGACTCCTACGACACCACCCAACTCAGCGCCGAAAACCGCGACGCCGCCCCGGGCGCCGTCGACACCGACGACGCCGACCGGCGGAAGGACACCGAGTGATCCGGGCACTGCTCGCCGACGACGAGGCGATGATCCGCGCGGGCGTCCGCGCGATCCTGACCGCCGACCCCGGCATCGACGTGGTCGCCGAGGCCGCCGACGGCCGCGAGGCCATCGACCTCACCCTCCGGCACCGCCCCGACGTCACCCTCCTGGACATCCGCATGCCCCGCCTCGACGGCCTCGCCGCCGCCGCCGAACTGCGCCGCGTCGCCCCCGGCACCGCCATCGTCATGCTCACCACCTTCGGCGAGGACGAGTACATCGCCCGCGCCCTGTCCGGCGGCGCCAGCGGGTTCCTCCTCAAGTCCGGCGACCCCCGCGAACTCATCGCCGGGGTCCGCGCCGTCGCCGACGGCGGCGCCTACCTGTCCCCGAAGGTCGCCCACCGCGTCATCACCGAACTCGGCGGCGGCCGCCTGTCGGGCGGGGCCCGCGCCCGCCGCCGCACCGCCGGCCTCACACCCCGCGAACGCGACGTCCTGGCGCTGCTGGGCGCCGGGCTGTCCAACGCCCAGATCGCGGCGCGGCTCCACGTCGTGGAGGGCACCGTCAAGGCCTACGTCAGCGCGATCCTCACCCGGCTGGACGTCCGCAACCGCGTCCAGGCCGCCGTCCTCGCCTACGAGGCCGGGCTCGTCGACGGCATCGACGAAAGCGCCTGACCCCCGGCCCCACCCGGGCAACCGGCCTCCGCCTCGGCACCCGGCCTGCGGCTGCACTTGGCTTCGGGCCGGGCATCCAGCCCGCCGCCCGGGCACCTCGGTCGCCGTTCAGTCGCCGCCCAGGGACCGCCGCTGCCGGACGGGGCCACGGCGCGCTAAGGGCCGCGGCGCGCTAGGGGAGTGGGCCCTGCCCGCGGGTCAGACCGCCCCTCACGTCCGGCATCGTCACCTCGGGCCTCCTCAGCTCGGGCACCGTCACCGACGGCCCGTCCGCCTCCACCCGCCCGTCCGCGCCCTGCCGCACCTGACCCGACCTCACCGAGCCCGCACCCACACCCACACCCACCCGCACACCCTGCGGCACCCCGCCACCCTGCGCTACCCCGCCACCTTGCGGCGTCGTGCCACTCGGCGGCAGTGCAGCGCGCCCCGGCATGGCACCGAGCCGCGCGGCCGTGTCCGCGGTGCCGGGCGCCCGCACCGGGCCCGCGCCCAGCAGCGCCGCGCCCACCGGGACGCCGCGCAAAACCTCCACCCACCGCCGCGACACCGCCGCCAGCACCAGCGCCGCCGGCGCCGCCACGACCCCCACCGCGAAACCCGCCGCCACGTCATGCGGATAATGCACGCCCACGAACACCCGCGAGAACGCCATCAGCGCCGCCAGCGGCAGCACTAGTAGCGCCAGCGCCCGCCACGCCACCACGATCGCCGACGCCGACGCCGCCGCGATCGTCGCGTGATTGCTCGGGAACGACCAGTCGCCCGGCGACGGGCACGCCGCGATGTGCACCGCCCCCGCCACCGCACGGCACGGCCGCTCCTCCTCGATGAGGGTCTTGGACACCTCGCTCACCAGATACGCCGCCACCACCGCGAACGGCGCCGCCAGCGCCAGCCCCATCGACCGCGCGTCCCGCCCCCGGGCCCGCCACCAGCCCGCCACGAACAACGCGGCGAACAGCAGCAGCCCCCCGTCGGTCCCCACCTCCGCCGCCGAATGCACCCACGACGGCGTGCCCTCGGCGAACTCGGTGATGTCGCGGTACAGATCGGCGCTGAAACCCGGCGCTCCCATGCTCTCCCTCACGCTCGAAAGCGACCCCTGCCCGACACCTCTGAGACACCACACGGACCACTGAAGTTCACCCTATGGTCATCCATCGGCAACCTCACCACCAACACGAACCGCCGACCGTCACACCTCCGACGTCGGCCCCACCCCGTCGGCGACCTCCACATCCCCGTCACCACGGCCGCCCCGCCCGTCCGGCACGCCCGCCGCATTCCGCCGGCGGCGGTGCCGCAGGAACCGCACGCCCTCCACCACCGCCGTCATCGACAACGCCAGCCCGATCCCGACCGCCACGCCCTTCAACGGGTCGTCCTCGAACGCGTGCCCGCCGACATACCCCAGCAACCCCCCGTACAGCCCCCACGACACCGCCGCCACCCCCGCGAACAGCGAGAACGACCGCAGCCTGAAACCCACCGCCCCCATCGTCAGCGTCACCGCCGTCCGGCCGCCCGGCACATACCGCGCCACGACCAGGATCAGCCCGCCCCGCTCGGCCATCGTCCGCCGCGCCCACCCGAACGCCGCATGACGCCGCGTCCCCGGCCGCAGCCCCCGCATCCGCCCCCGCGAACCCCGCCCGATCAGATACGACACGTGATCGCCCGTGAACGCGCCCAGCGCCGCCAGCACCACCACCAACTCCAGCTCCGGCCGACCCGACGCCGCGTACACACCCCCCGTGATCACCATGCTCTCGCTCGGCACCACCGGGAAGAACCCGTCCAGCGCCGCGACCACGAACAACGCCACGTAGAACCAGGGCGACGTCACCGCCGTGTCCACCAGACCCATCACCGCATCCATGAACCCGACGCTAAGAAACCGTGAACCACCCGCGAATCCGCCGAAAGCCAAGCACCACCCCCCACTTTCGACAGGGCCACACACCCGTCCTGCGAACGATGTACACCCGGATCCTCACCACGACCGACGCGACCCCGCCCCGCACCCCGCCACCCTGGAACCAAGGCGCACACACCACGCCACCCGACCAGAAAAGGAGCCCACCATGGACCACCCACACAACGACCCACACCCCGCCACCACACGCGCCGACCTCCCGCAGGCCGACGAGCCGCGCGGCCGCCCACCCGACCCCGACCGGGTCCGCGCCGCCGACCACGACCGCGACGCCACCGTCCAACGACTCGGCGACGCCCTGTCCGAAGGCGCCCTCGACACCGCCGAACACCACCGCCGCCTCGACCAGGCCCTCACCGCCACCACCCGCGGCGACCTGCACCGCCTCACCGCCGACCTGCCCACCTCCCACACCGCCCGCGACCGCGCCGAAACCGCCCGCCGCACCGCCCGAGCCCACGCCGACCGACGCGCCTGGCACGACGAATGGGGCTACTGGGGCGCCGGCGCCGCCATCATGACCGCCATCTGGGCCGCCTCAGCCCTCCGGACAGGGGAGTGGACGTTCTACTGGCCCGCCGTCCCCCTCGGCATCTGGGCCGCCGTCCTCATCTCCTACGCCCTCTGGCCCTCACACGACGACCACTGACCGGAAAACGGCTCGCGTCCCGGCCCACCCGTCCACCACACTGCGGAACCCGTGGGACACCTGCACATCTTCGACATGGACGGCACCCTCCTGACCGGCACCACCGCCAACCTCGAAATCGCCCGCCACCTCGGCACCCGCACCGAACTCCACGACCTCGAAACCCGCTTCGCCGCCGGCGAACTCGACACCCGCGCCTTCTCCACCGAGATCCACCGCCTCTGGCGCGACCTCACCCCCGCCGTCGTCACCACCGCCTACACCGCCGCCACCTGGCTCACCGGCATCGCCGACGTCTGCGCCGACATACGCGCCCGCGGCGAACACTCCGCCGTCATCACCATGTCGCCCGACTTCTTCGCCCGCCACCTCCTCGACCTCGGCTTCGACGACGTCATCGCCTCCCGCTTCCCCCCGATGCCCTTCACCGGCGCCCTCGACCCCACCGGAATCCTCACCCCCGCCGACAAGATCCGCATCACCGAGGAACTCCGCGCCCGCCACCGCCTCACCCCCGACGAATGCACCGCCTACGGCGACTCCATATCCGACGCACCCCTCTTCCGCCACCTCACCAACACCGTCGCCGTCAACGCCGACCACTACCTCACCGCAATCGCCGCCCTCGACTACCGCGGCACCGACCTCACCGAGGCCTACACCCTCGCCCGCACCCTCCGACCCGCCTGACCGCGCGCCCGCACGACGACCGCCCGCCGAGCGGGCCATGATGGACTCTCGCCACGACACGGGGAGCGTCCATGACGTCCATGCCGTCCACACCCCCGGACACACCACCCGGCACACCCGCGACCCAACCGGCCCCCGGCCAGCAGCCCACCGGCCCGGCCGCACGAACACCGCCCGACGGCCGAACACCCCGACCCCGCCGCGGACACCCACTGCACTGGCTCACCGCCAGCGCGCTCCTCTACGGCCTCACCCACCACATCGGCTTCGGCCTCGCCGGACTCGGCACCGTCGACCGCACCCGATGGGCCGACTGGATCGACATCCTCACCCCCTACACCGTCCTGCTCACCGCCGCGGCCGCACTCCACACCGCCAGAGCCGGACGCCGCACCTGGGCCCTCTACCTCACCGGCGCCATCACCTACGTCGAAGGCCACGGCATCCACCTCGCCGCCAACTCCGTCGGCAACGACACCCCCGGCCACGTCGCCCACCTCTGGGACGAGGCCGTAGGCCACTACCTCTGGTACGCCGGAACCGCCCTCGTCGCCGCCGCCCTCACCGCCGCACTCGCACACCGCCCCGCACCGCCCGCCCACCTCGCCCTCGTCCCCGCCCTCGGCGTCGCCTTCACCTGGACGAGCAACTCACTCGAAGGCGGAACCGCCCTCATGGGCCTCGCCGTCGCCACCGCCTTCACCGCCTGGGGCGTGCACACCCGCCGCACCCTCGGCCGCGTCCTCATCCCCGCGTTCGCGCCCGCCATCGTCATGCTCATCGGCTACGGCATGTGGCACGACGGCTTCCCCCAACCCTCCGACATCGGCTGGGTCTGACCCACGGCTACCCGCCGCGGCGCCGCTCCAACGGACCCAGCAGCGGATGGACCCGCATCGCCGCCTCCAGCTCACCCGGAAGCTCATCCCGGTAACGCCCCAGCGTCGACAGATCCGCATGCCCCAGCACCCGGCGCACCGCGTCCATGTCCGTCGCCGCCGCCAGCAGATGCGTCGCCGTCGTATGCCGCAGCCCATGCGGCGTCACGCTCCGCCGCCGCCCCGGCTCCACCCGCGCCAGCACCCGGTCGATCACCCCCTGCACATCGCCCCGCGCCAGCCGCCGCCCCCGCCACGACAACAGCAGCGCCTTCGGCTCCCGCCCCCGATCCAGCCGCCCCCGGCCCTCCGCCAGATACGCGTCCAGCACCTCCGCCACCGGACCCGGCAACGGCACGTCCCGCGTCCGCCCGCCCTTACCGAAGATCCGCCAGTACCGCGTCCCGCCGTTGACGAAGAAGTCCTCCGCGTTCGCCGCCGTCAACTCCGACACCCGCGGCCCCACCGCCGCAAGCAGCAGCACGATCAGCCCGTCCCGCAACTCCGTCCGCTGATCAGGACGCCGCCGCCCCCCACCCGCCCCCGGCGCCGCCGGCCCGGGAACCGCAGGCCCCGACTCCGCCAGCCCCCGCGCCGCACCCAGCAGCCCCTCCGCCTGCTCAGCCGTCAACGCACGCCGCTCCGCCCGCAACCCGCCCCGCTGCACCGGACGCACCGTCACCGCCCGCATCGGATCCAACTGCACCCACCCCGCCACCGCCGCGTACTTGAAGAACGCCGACACCGACCGCCGGAACCGCGCCTGCGACGCCGCGCTCTGCGCCGGCCCGACCCCCGACCGCGCCGCCCCCGCCGCCCCTGACCCCGCCCGGCGTCGTCATGGCGGTCAAGGCCAGCCGCGCCCTCACCCACATGAAACGCCTCACTGACC